>NZ_CAKVMR010000023.1 GCF_934772795.1 uncultured Holdemanella sp. | reverse complement strand
ACATAGACAACATAGCCTTTGCGGTCATGATGTTTTGATAGTTTACTTCCACAGTAAGGACAGTAAATACCTGCTTCCTCAGACGTAGTGGTCTTAACGGTGAATGTATTTCTACAGACTTTGCACATGTATTGTCCACGACCATTGTTATCATAGATGTATTCATGAGAAGCTCCACAAATGGGACAAACAACATCAAAAGAAAAATCAGAGCGATGTTTGACTGGCTTGATTTCATTTCCGGCTTTAAGAGCTTCTTCGAGAAGCTGTTCAAAATTTAAAGACTGAACAGTCTTTTCAAATATAGGAGCTTTGTCGATTGTGAAATCCGCATAAGGAATCATACGGCCATTGGAAGAAGATTTCTGTTTCTTGATCAGCCTCTTGATTTCTTTGGCCATTAAAGGATGAAGAACATTGATATAGTCATCAAGACGCTGTAAGGAATTCTGACAATCCTGGACCAAGTTAAGGAAGTCAGTGTTGTTAATCTTACTGTTTAAAGAGTCAGGAATTGAGTCAGCCAAGATCAAAGGCTCAATCTGAGTGAAGAAAATAAAAGCAGAAGACTGAAAATGTTTAAAAAGTTCAATAAGTTGTGGTATACTTTGCACGGGATGAACACCTCTATTCTGGTTCTTGGTCGTACTTAGTATATTGTGTTCATCCCTTTTTGTATACAAAAAGGGAAACAACTTAAAGATAAATACAAATAAATCAAGGTAGTTGTATTTGTATCAAAATGTTGATTTTTGACACTACCAAGTCATTTAGGAGGGAAAAATATATGCCAAAAACAAAATTCGAGAATATTATATTCACTTTATTAATGTCTTTTTTGATGGTTTATGCCATGATTTGTTACAACATCGCTTTAAATATGGGTGGTATGTCCCATCAAGTCTTTTTGTTGGCTTTTCATGAATTGGTTATCATGTGGCCGGTTGCTTTCATTTTAGAATTTTTCTTTGTCGATAAATTAGCCCATCACTTTGCCTTTAAAGTTGTAACACCTAGCGATCGACCTTTCTTCATCACACTTGCGATTTCATTCTACATTATTTGTATCATGTGTCCTGTTATGAGTTTGATTGCGACTATCTTATTTAAAACGCCAGGTGTACAAATTATTTCTGTATGGTTTATGACTATCTTATTTAATTTTCCAATGGCTTTCTTTTGGCAAATTTGTTATATTTAAGTGGCAAAAACTCCATAACTTGCTATAGAGATGAAAGCCACTTTTTGTATTGTATAATGCGTATAAAAAATATATAATATATGTAGAAATAGTTCGGAGTTGATATCATGCCTAGACCTAGAACAAACAATGTTCAGATCAATATTGCCATTCCTGGTGAATGGAAAAAAGAGCTGGAAAACCTTGCCAGAATCTATTCGGTTGAAGAAGGTAAAACGATTACTTTTCTAGATTTGATGCGTAGAGGTATCCAGGAAAAGTATCAGTTAAAAGATGTGAATGATCATGAAGAATGAGAATTATCATCGTGCTTCTCATTGTAAGTATTTAGTTCAGTATCATATTATATGGTGTCCAAAGTTCAGATGTGATGGTATGGATGAAACCTTGAAGAAGATCCTTTCTGAAGTTTGTGATGCGTACGGATATATTATAAAAGCTTTAGAGGTCATGCCTGACCATATACATATTTTTGTAGACTGTCCTGTAACGACTGCACCTTGTGATGTTGTTCGAACATTGAAATCTATGAGTGCAATCCAATTGTTTAAGGCGTATCCGGAATTGAAGAGATTCTATGCGAGATGTGGAAAATTATGGTCAAATGGATATTTTATATCTTCTGTAGGGCATATCAGTGAAGCTGCAATCAAGAAATATATCGAGGAGCAGAAAAATGATACAACCCGAATTGAAAGCCTATCGTAGATGTTCAGATAGACATGTATTAGTATTGGAAACGAATCTGACTTATGTAGAAAAGTGTCAGATTTTTCATTATGCCGATTTGATTCGTAAGGCTGGTAATGAGCTGACTGGAATTATGAAAAAAAGATATGATCAGCTTGTTCGTACAAAAAGGTATCGCAAGCTAAAAAGTCTTTATAAGAAATATAAGGATGCCGATAATAAGAAGGCATTAAAAGATGTATGTGATCAGATGAAGGAAATGCAGAAACAGTATGATGTGACATGGGATTACTGCAGAACCTCAATGATTCCCATTGGAAAGAAATATGGAATCGATGCCGTATTTGCACTAACGAAAGCGGAGGATGTATTTCATGGAATCGAAAAATGTCTTTATTCCGATGGAGAAACGATTCATTTTAAAAAGCGTGGAGATCTTCCATGTATTCGTGCTAAACAGATCAATCGTGGAATCATAATGAAACAAATGAATTTCAAATTCAAGAATATGGAGTTTGGTGTAAATATCAAAGACCGTTATGAACAAGAGGAAGTGGATGCCATACTGTATTATTTGAAGAATGCAGAATTAATGGATTCGATAGTGGCAAATACATATAAAGAAACTGATATCTGTGTTTCAACATACAGACCTTGTTACGTGAGTCTTGTATGTAAAAAGATTCGTAGTAAGTTAAGAGTCTATGTACATATCACAATTGAAGGTTTATCTAAACCGAAACAGGATCGTTTTGGCAATTTTAAACACAGTAGAGGAAGTGGCGTTGTTGGATGTGATATTGGAACACAGACGATTGCGTATACAACAGAAACCAAAGCTGGTTTAAAGAATCTTGCAGAAAGAGGAAGCTCAATTGAAGTCAATGAACGAAAAGAAAGACGGATCTATCGTGCAATGGACAGAAGCCGTAGAGCAACGAATCCAGACAACTACAATGAGGATGGAACTATCAAAAAAGGAAAGAAGAAGTGGACATACTCGAATCGCTATAAGAAATTGAGAACGAAACATACAGAGTTGTGCAGAATTAATGCGACCAATCGACATTTAGCTATCAATGAAGATGTAAATGATTTAAGAAGCTTAGGTGATATCTTTGTGACAGAGCCAAAGAATGCCAAGAAACTGCAAAAGCGTGCTAAAACTGGAAAGCGAAAGAAAAGATATGGAAGATCTATAAAAAATAGATGTCCAGGCTATTTTCAGAGTCAGGCTAAAAGAAAGTTCAGAATCTATGTTGAAGTGCCAAATGATTATAAGGCAAGTCAATATGATCATACGAGTGATGAATACGTCAAAAAATCATTGTCACAAAGAATGTATAAACTGCAAGATGGAACAATGGTACAAAGAGATTTATATTCGTCCTTTCTTTTGTACTGCATTGATCTAAATACAAACAAAATCGATAAGAACAAGTGTATTCATGAATTTGAGAAACAGTATAAAAATCAAAATGAAACGATAGAATATATCCAGATGAATCAGATCAAAGTCATGAACAGTGGAATAAGAGTAAATTAAATACATGTTAAATTGGGAGATTGACTATGCTTCCATGTAGAGATACAGAAAACAATCGCTAATGTGCTAAATGTAGTGCTTGATTGTAGAGTTCACTGCTCCAACAGAAAGACAGGAATCCAAAGTTTGAAAATAATGTACGATTGCTGCATAATGTTGTCAGTTCAGAACCCTCACTGCTTGCGGTGAGGAGTAGTCAGTGTGGGCCATGTGTGAGATGGCTATTTGGAAAGCTATTTAACTAGAAGCAAATGTTGCTTCTTTTTTTTCTTCGTCTATAATTAGATTGATATTGAAAGGACTGTTTTAATATGAATAAAGAATTAATTGAAGAACTAAAAGCACAGGATTTTAATGTGGTAGCTGTATCTAAAACGCGTACAAAAGAAGAAATTGATGAAGTTGCAAAAATGGGTCTAACTACTTTTGGAGAAAATCGTGTACAGGAATTTATAGATAAGTATGATCCAAAATATACTTGGCATATTATTGGGCATCTACAAACAAACAAAGTGAAGTATATTATTGGAAAGGTCGATGTGATTGAAAGCTTGGATTCATTGAAACTGGCTGAAGAGATTGAAAAACAAGCCAACAAACATGACATCATACAAAAGGTATTGGTAGAACTAAAGATTTCAGAAGATCCAAACAAAACGGGATATCCTTTTAAGGATGCGAAAAACTTTATTTCTCAATTGCAAGAATTTAAACATATTCAAATTAAAGGAATTATGTGTGTTGCTTCAAAAACAGACGATCAAGCGTTAGTTGAGTCTGAATTTGAACAGATGCATGCCCTTTATTTAGAGCTAAAAGAACAATATCCAGATATGGACACTTTATCAATGGGTATGTCTCAAGATTATAAGTTAGCTGTTAAGCATGGTTCAAATACAGTTCGAATTGGACATGCAATTTTTGAATAATTTTTTAAACAGTGCTATACTAATCCCATGCAAAATTCACAGAAGAGAAAGTTGAAACCACAAAACCTACTTATTGTTTTGGCATGTGTATGTTTGGTTATAGGTACTTTCACAGTTTTGTTGTCAAACCATTCAAATTCAAATTCAGATTCAAAAACAAAAACAGTCAATAAACATTACGAAACGATTGCGACTGTCATGATTGATGCTGGACATGGTGGTTATGATGGAGGAACCGTTGCAGAGGATGGTACTACCGAAAAAGATTTAACTTTGGCTTTGGCTTTAGAAACAGGTAAACAGCTAGAAGAACTAAATCCAGAAATCAAGGTTATCTATACTCGTACCAGTGATAAAGTAACTTGGCCAGAAGATGAATCCGAGGATTTAAAAGCAAGAGTTGAGATGGCTAAAAAAGAAAAAGCCGATTATTTCTTCTCCTTCCATATCAATTCAAATGAAGATCCTACTTGTTCTGGATATGTTTCTTATATTCGTCAAGACGATCAAGCAAGTGAACAAATCACAGAATATATATCTAAAAACTTATCTGATTTAGAATGGACACATGATCGTGGTACTCTTACAACCGAATTTTATCCTCTACATGTAGTTGATGAACAAAAAATCCCAGCCATCTTATTTGAAGCTGGTTTTAGTACGAATGCCAAGGAAATTCAAAAGCTTGAAAATCCAACAAATCAAAAGAAGGTTGCGAAAGCAATTGCGAAAGCTTTCAACAAATATATTACTGAAAACAAATAAAGGATGTTTACTACTACAATGTAGTTAAACATCCTTTTTTGTTAATGAATCAGGTAAGATCAATCGTACAGATTCTATACGGTTTTTTTCTACCTTTAAGACTTTAATGCGAATTCCATTTGGTAAAGTCGTTTCATCATTTGTCTGTGGTAAACGACCTAAGGCATCAATGACCAATCCTCCAATGGAATCGAAGTCTTCACTATCTAAATCTAAGTCTAAATAGTCATTTAAATCATGTAAGCTTAAATATCCTTTTACATCATATGTTTGATTATTTAATTTGACAATATTTTCTTCTTCATGTGCATCATACTCATCTTGAACATCTCCTACGATCTCTTCAATGATATCTTCTAGAGTAACGATACCTGAGAATTCTCCATATTCATCCATGACTATCGCAAGGTTAAATGTGGATTGTTTCATTTCAATCAATAATTCGGATACTTTTTTATTTTCATATGTGAACTTTGGTTTACGTAAAATCTTTTGCATATCAAAATGCGAAAAATCATCATACATCAATAAGTCTTTCATATTGACAATACCAATAATATTATCAATTTTATCTTGATAGATTGGAATACGCGTAAACTTTTCTTCTCTAAATATCTCCAATAAGTCTTTATATGTACTATCCACTTCTGCCATCACAACATGTACACGAGGCACCATAACATCTTTAGCTTTGGCATCCCCCAAATCAAACACCTTATTGATCATATCTTTTTCATCTTCTTCAATGACACCTTCTTCGTGAGAAACATCTACAATTGTACGCAACTCACTTTCAGTCATAGATATATTTTTGTTTGAATCTTTTATTCCCATTAATTTTAGTATGCCTGAACTAAATAAATTCACAAACCAAATAACTGGTGTTAATATTTTCATCAAAAAAGAAATTGCAGGTGCATACGCAATCGCAAGATTATCTGCATTGATCGTAGCCCATGTTTTTGGTGTGATTTCTCCAAACACTAAAATCAAAAAAGTGATAATAAATGTTGCGATACTTACAGCTGCTCCACCAAAAGAATAAGCAATCAATGAAGCAATACTAGCGGCTGAAGTATTGACTAAGTTATTACCAATCAATATAGCACTTAGCATTTTTGATTGATTTTCTAATATTCTTAAAGCTAATGATGCTTTTTTATTTCCTTCTTCTTCCAAAGTTCTCAAGCGAATCTTACTAACTGAAACCATCGCTGTTTCAGCTGAAGAAAAGAAGCCTGATAAAGCTAATAAAATAACTAATTCAAGGATTTGTATCCATAAATCCGAGTCCATTTTCCACACTCCCTATATTTTTGAATATTGTATCATACTCATGATATTCTAGGAAGGGCAAGTCGAATTGCCTTCTCTACAATTTCGATTGTTGGATTTTTAAATCCTTTTACTTCTCCATCCATATTCGCATAAATAATTTCATTTTCTGTATCTAAATGAACTGTTTTAGCTTGATACATCGTAACTAAATCTTTGTATTGAATGTGATTTCCTTCTTGGTATTTTTTTGCCAATCGAACTATTTGATGTCTCTTTACATCTGAAATCAAACAAACATCCATCCAGCCATCATCAATATTGGCATCTGGACATGGTTTAAATCCTCCACCATAGTATTTTCCATTCGCAAACACAAGAAATCCATATTTCCCTTTTGGCAATCTTTTAGTATCGATTTGAATTTGATAATCTTGACCAATTGGTTTTCTCAAACTAATCAAAGCAGACAATGCGTATGGAATAATACCTTCTGTAGGCATTTTTTTCTTTAATTCGTTTACTTGTTTTGCGACTTCAACATCAAATCCAAAAGAAACTGTATTTATTGAATATTCTCCATTCACTTTAATCAAATCACAGTCCATGTATTCTGGATTTGAATAATTTGCAAGATTTAAAAAATCTTCTCGTTTTAAATCTTCAAAATATTTCACAAAATCATTTCCCGTTCCAATTGGAATCACAGAAATAGTCACATTTTCTTTTTCAGCACATCCATTAATGACTTCGTGCAAAGTGCCATCCCCACCACATACATATAAATGCACAGGTTCATTGGATAGAGCATACTTTTTTGCGATAAAAGTCGCGTGTTCAGGACCTTTTGTTTTTTCGATGATGATACGTTTTCCTTGAAAATGCTCTTTGATTTCTTGTATTAATTCATATTGACTGTTCTTCCCTGATTTGGGATTTACAATAAATACATCCTTCATATAATCATTACCTCTTTAAGCCTCAATCAATCTTTGTACACACGTACTTGCGAGAAGTAAACCGGCACTGGCCGGAACAAAAATAGCACTAGGCAATGGTTGTCCTGATTCTACTGGAATCGGTTGTTCTAAAGATGCCACCACCCAGATCTTATTGCGTATACGATTTTTTCTCTTCCATTGACGAATCTGTTTAGCCATTGGATCATAACTAGTTTTTTCTACTTCTGTAACTACTAATTTTGTAGGATCTTTACGTCTTGCCATTCCCATACTTGATAAAAATGGTATGTTTCGATCAATACATGCTTGCATCAAATCCTTTTTACTTTGAATTGAATCAATGCAGTCTACGACAAAATCAATGGGTTGTGAAAATATTTCATCATTTTTTGTTTGATCATAAAAACAGGCATATGTATCTACAATACAATTTGGATTTAATGTACTAATTCTTTTCTTTAGCACATCCACCTTGACTTCATTTACTGTATCTAAGGTCGCTACTAATTGTCGGTTGATATTACTTGGTTCCACACAATCTTTGTCTATAAGAATTAAATGACCAATTCCGGTTCTTGCTAAAGCTTCTACACAAAAAGAACCGACTCCTCCAACTCCAACAACAAGGACTGTCTTATCATTGAGTGTTTGTAGTGCTTCTTTTCCTAGCAACAATTCACTTCTCTCATTTGTCTTCATCCATCAACCATTCCTTTACTGCACTATATATTTCATCTCTATTCTGCGCTTCAAACCAATGTACAGGCATCTGATTCTTAAACCATGTATATTGTCTTTTCGCATATTGTCTAGAATGTGTTTTTATAGCTGTCTTTACTTCATCGATACTTTTTTCTTTTAAGAAATAATCCTTAAATTCTTTATAGCCAATTCCTTGAAAGCTTGTATATTCCCATGTTTCTGGGTTTATAAACAAATCTTCCACTTCTTTGACCAAACCATTTTCGAACATAATATCTACTCTTTTATTGATTCGATCATGTAAAATGTCTCGATCTACATCTAATCCTAAAAAATACACATCATATAATGGAATATGTTGTTGTTTGTCCTCTTGTTCCGATTTTGATGTACCACTATGACAAATTTGCAGAGCACGAATCAATCGTTTGCGATTGTTTGGATGAATTTTTTCGAGAGCTTTTTCATCTTGTTCTTTTAACATTTCAACCAATTCTTCATTCGTTTTCGAATTTAAAAAATTTGTATAAGTAACATCTTCTTGTTCTTCTTGAAATTCATAGTCATACAATGCAGCTTTTAAATAAAGACCTGTTCCACCACATAAAATAGGAAACTTTCCTCTTTTTACAACATCTTCGATAGCCGTACGGCATTTTTCTTGGAACACCTTTACATTGTAAGGTTCATCATAATTTTGAACATCAATCAACTCATGATGTATACCTTGCATTTCTTCTTGTGTTACTTTGGCCGTGCCAATATCCATTTTTTTATACACTTGCATACTGTCACAAGAAATGATTTCTCCATCTAATTGTTTGGCCAACCATACGGAAAGACTTGTTTTTCCAATCCCAGTTGGACCTACAATTGCTAATACTTTCTGTTTATCCACGTTCAAATTCCTTTCTCAATTCATTATCACTCATCACAATGACGGTTGGTCTTCCATGAGGACAATGATATGGTTGTTTACACTTTTGTAAATCTAAAATAACCTGCTTCATTTCCTGCATAGATAATGGTCGATTAAAACGAATTGAACTGTGACATGCCATAGTCGCAATCATATGTTTTCTTAGTTTTGCCATATCTACATCTTGATTCTCCACAAAATAATCTAATAAATCTTGTAAGAATTGTTTTTGATCCACATCATGAAACCACAATGGTATTTCACGAAGAATCAATTGATCTGTTCCAAATGGTTCAAATTCAATCCCAAAGAATGATGTTTTTTCATTGATTGTCATATATTGAGCCAATACGTTACTTGAAACATCCAATTGGATAGGAACCATAAGCGGTTGTTTGTTCGTACATTGAACTAATAATTTTTCGTTTAACTGCTCATAATGATATCTTTCCTGAGCAGCATGCTGATCCACAATAACCAAGCCTTCTTCATTACTGCATAAAATATAGGAATCATGCAATTGTGCTAATACTTGAAGGTGCAAAAAGAATTCTGGACCTTTATCATTTTTATCGTCCTTAGGAATTGGATATGAGATTGGTTCTTCCTGTATTTTTATTTCAGGAGCTGGTTTTTCTTCATATACCTGTATCTGCTCCGCTTTTTCTTTGATCACTACTGGATTATAATTTTTAAAACTCTGTTCAATTGTTTTATTCTCTTTTAGCTGTTGCTTAATAGGATATGAATATTGTATTTCTGGCTGTTCAAATACAACGCTTTTCTTTTCTGGCTTACTTACCGCTACTGTTTTTAAAGAAGCATTTAAAGCATCTTGAATTGTTGTTTTAATTAAATCAAGCATTTCGCCTTGTTTTGACAAACGAACCTCCCATTTATTAGGGTGTACGTTTACATCTACCAATTGTGTGTCTGAATCCATTTGTAAAACAACGATTGGAAAACGATTTGGCGGCATATAATCACTATACGCATCTAGTATCGCTTTTTGGATTGCGACACTGCGAATCAATCTTGTATTTAAAGTTAAAAACATAAAATATTTTGTAGCTCGATTGATTTTTGGTTGGATTGCATATCCATGTATATGAAAATCTTCGTTGTTCCCTTCAAATGGAATCGCATTCTGAGCTACTTCTTTGCCATACATTTGGTATAGAATTTCTTGGATATTTCCATTGCCACTTGTTTGAAATACAACTCTTCCATCATGAGAAAGTTGAAAACGAATCTGTGGATGGGATAATGCCATTTTATTCATTAAATCGGCAATTACAGAAAATTCATAAGAAGTGCTCTTTAAATGTTTGAATCGTGCGGGTGTTTTAACAAATAATCCAGAAACATCTAATTTTGTTCCTCGCGGACAATTACAAGGTTCATCTACATCCAAACTTCCATAGTTATATCTTAATAAAGTACCTTCTTCACCATTACTCGTCTGCAATTCAACTTGGGCAACAGAAGCAATACTTGGTAAAGCTTCCCCTCTAAATCCCATAGTCTGAATATTGAATAATTCTTCTTCTGAATGCATTTTACTTGTGGCATGCCGCATAAAAGCTAAATGTGCATCTTCATGATCCATTCCACAGCCATCATCTGTAATCACAATTCGTTCAATACCACCTTGGTATACTTCAACTTCTATGACTGTAGCACCTGCATCAATACTGTTTTCAACGCATTCCTTTACAATTCCAGCCGGTCTTTCTACGACTTCACCAGCTGCAATCATATTTGTCAAGTGTTCACTTAACACATGTATCTTAGCCATACTTCACACCTCCATTCATATGAAATTCATATCTATGATTCGATTTTTTCACTTAATTTTTTTAATTCATAAAGACAATCTAGAGCATCTCTAGGAGTCATTGAGTCAATATCTAATTCTTGTAGTTGTTGTAAAAGTTGTGATTTTTCTGGTTGAACTTGGTCCATCACAAATAAACTTGGTTGATAATTTTGATTGTTATCTTGATTTTCAAGATTTAATAAAAGTTGTGAAGCTCTGTCTAAAACCACCTTTGGTAAATGCGCAAGTTTAGCAACATTGATACCATAAGATTTATCGGCTTTTCCTTCGATAACACGATATCTAAATTCAATCTCATTTTTCTCTTCACGAACATCAACATGTACATTGCGCATCGATTGATGTTCTTCTGCCAATTCCGTTAATTCATGATAGTGTGTCGAAAATAATGTTTTTGATCCGATTGCTTCATCAATATATTCAAGCATCGCCTGAGCAAGAGCCATACCATCATAAGTTGCAGTTCCACGTCCAATTTCATCAAATAAAATCAAGGAATGTTTTGTAGCATAACGTAAAGCTGTATTGGCTTCCATCATTTCCACCATGAATGTACTTTTTCCTGTCAATATATCATCCGATGCGCCGATTCTCGTAAAGATTCGATCAAAAATTGGAAGTTGTGCTGTTTTAGCTGGAATAAAACTTCCCATTTGTGCCATAACTACAAGTAAGGCATTTTGTCGCATATATGTAGATTTACCACCCATGTTTGGTCCAGTAATCAATTGTATATGTTCTTCTTCTGACATTTTCCAATCATTTGAAACATATCTCTTCTTTTTCATACGATCATCCAAAATTGGGTGCTTACCCTCTACCACATTAACATTGTAACCCGGATGGAAAACTGGACATACATATCCTTTTTCACTGGCAAGAATTGCCAAAGATACAAGGACATCAATTGTAGATAATGCTTGTGCACATGCATGCAAATCAAATAAATCTCTTTTGATTCGCATCAATAAATCATTAAACAAACTTTGTTCTAGTTTTACCTTTGTCTCTTGTGCATGTAAAATTTGTTCTTCTCTTTCTTTTAATTCTTGTGTAATGAATCGTGTCGCATTTGCAAGTGTTTGTTTCGGGTGATACCCAAATTCTTCTTTAATATTATCTAAATTTCCATTACGAACTTCAATATAATATCCAAATACACGGTTATATCCTACTTTTAATGATTTAACCCCTGTTCTTTCACGTTCTTTCGCTTCTAATTCCAAGATAAAATCTTTTCCTTGTTTCGCTATTTTTCGAACTTCATCCAATTCTTGATTGTATCCATCATTAAAGACTCCACCTTCTTTTAGTGTTAATGGTGGATTTTCTATAATCGCATTTTTTATTTCATTATATAATTCTTGGCAGTCTGGAACTTCATTAAATTCTGGATATGAATTCAAAGAAGAAGCTAAATCTAAAATAGGTCTGGCGTGTTCTAATGTTGCTACTAGTTGAAGTACATCTCTAGGACTTGCATTCCCATAAGCCATACGGCTCGCAAGTCTTTCCATATCATATACATATACTAAATGTTCTTTTAGATTCTCTCTTAACATGAAGTTTTCTTTTAAATCTTTAACCGCAGCCTGCCTTTTAGCTATCTTTTCCGCATCAATCAATGGGTATTCAATCCATCTTTTTAACATTCTTGAGCCCATGGCACTTTGACATTTATCCATAAAAGACCATAGACTTTCTGCCTTTGCATTCGTTGATTGACTTGAAACCAACTCCAAATGATTCTTCGTTTCATAATCCATAACGAGCACTTTATCTTTATCCATAGATTCTATTGGTAAAAAATGATCAATATGTTGTTTTTGTGTGTCTTTTAAATAGGCCATTAAAAGTGCAAACGCCTCTTTTAAGGATTCAGATTCGATTCCATTTAATAAAGGTAGATCCTCCGAATCAATATTGGCCTTTTTATGCTTTGAAATGACCATCGCATCCATTTCTTCTAGGGCAGCCATCCATTTTTTATCCATTGTCATCGGACAAACAAGTTCACTAACATTTTGTTCTAACAACGCTTTTTGTAGCGACACTAAAGATCTTTGTAGCGTTTGATACTTCAACTCGCCGGTACTTAATTCACAATAGATGACTGTAATTTCAAAACTTGAAATTTCACAAGATGCCATATAGTTTGTTGACTTGGCATCCATTGTTGCATCCATGTAAGTACCTGGTGTAATTATTTTAATAATCCCTCGATCCACCAATCCTTTTGCGCTAGACGGATCTTCCAATTGTTCGCAAATAGCCACTTTATAGCCTTTTTTGACTAATCTTTGAATATATGAATTTGCTGCATGAAAAGGGACACCACACATAGGCACCTTTTCTTCAACGCCTGCACTTCTTCCTGTTAATACTAAATCTAATTCTTGTGAAACCAATTTTGCGTCTTCAAAAAACATTTCATAAAAATCACCTAAACGATAAAATAAAATCGCATCTGGATTTTCTTCTTTCATTTTTAAATAGTGTTGCATCATTGGTGTATATTTTTTTTCTGCCATAAATCATCATCCTAACATGTCTATTATACCAAAATTTCTTAATAATTATGTTATAATTAAAAATACTGAATAAGGAGGTTTTGTCAATGAAACAAACAATTCAATGGAAAAACAAATCCATCCAAATTGACATTGGTTTGATTCTAATTCTTATCCTTTTTGGTATGACAAGTTGTTTTGCGTTATACAATTCTTTTAACTTAATAAAATCCGGAAGTGGAAGTTCCTATTTATATCGTCAGTTGTTTTGGTTTGTTGTAGGGTTTATCGCCATGTTTTTTCTTTCTATTCTTCAAAACAAAAAAATATATTCATATATGGATACAGCCTATAAAATTCTAATGCTGTGTCTTGTTTATTTATTTTTTTCTCGTATGTTATTTAACTTTGTTGGAATTTCACTACCTTTCGCAAGTGAAGTCAATGGTGCCATTTCATGGTTTCAGCTGCCTTTAATCGGTAGTTTTCAGCCAAGTGAATTTATTAAAATCGTTTTAATTGTTTTGATCTCACAAATTATTGTTGATCATCAAAAGGCACATCCAAACCCAACACATAAAGATGACTTAATGTTGTTGTTGGAAATCGCAAAAATATTATTCCCTCCATTGTTTTTGATTATGATGCAGCCGGATACTGGTGTTTGTATTATCATCGTATTCAATATTTTCGTTTTAGTATGTTGCAGCGGTATTCGTAAAGAGTATATTATTGGAATTTTTGCCTTTGTGGTTATTGTAGTAGGAACATTCTTATTCTTATATTTTGAATATCCTAATATTCTTGCTTCATTCATATCTTCATATAAACTACAAAGAATTGATGCGTGGTTAGAACCAGAAAGCAACATTCGAGGTAGTTCAAACCAGTTGTATACTGCATTATTGTCATTAGGTAGTGCCGGATTAACTGGATATGGGTTACAGGCAAATATCATTTCTATTCCAGAAGCACATACCGATTTCATTTTTGCTGCTTTTGGACAATGTTTTGGCTTTATTGGAACCACATTTATCTTATTATTATGTTTATTATTAGATATTTATTTATGTAAAATAGCTTATGCAACAAAAAATAAAAAAGATCGATTTGTTGTAATAGGGATTATCGCAATGCTATTATATCAGCAACTACAAAATACAGGAATGATTGTTGGATTACTTCCAATCACAGGTATCACATTACCATTGATTTCTTATGGAGGAAGTAGTATTCTTTCTTACTTTATTTCATTCGCAATCATTTTAAATATTTCACCGGCAGCAAAAAGAACGATTCGTTTGAATCGTTCAAAAAGACGTAAGTTAATTAATATAAATTCTTAAGTCGTGTCAAATAAGAATAAGTACGGTATCTCGCAAATCGTACTTTTTTTGTACTCGAATGTATGATTATTTCAGAAATAGATTCTAAATCCCTTTCTAAGTGATCATAACATACATGTGCATAGGCAAGCGTATCTCCTCTAACTCCTATTTTTCGCGTATCATTCATAATATATGGGTTTTTTAAAGAGTGATGATTCTTATGTGAGATAGGCATAATTTCACAAAGCTGTAAAACCTTTAGCCCTGGATCCACAACTGCTCCTTTAAGTGCTCTATTTACAGCAGTAGAACCAGATTGGGTACTCACACAAATACCTGAGCCTTGACTGCTTTCAAAAAACTCATCATCTATCGAAATATCTAGCACTAATGTTTTAGCTAAACTCTCAATACGAACCTCATTTAATGCATATAATGTTTCGTTGACTTGAGGAAGGTCCATTTGAAGTAAATTAAACTCTTCAATTTTTGGTTGATTATGTTTTAAATCATAGACCAAATGATCCACTTCATCTTGTGTATAATCAGTAAAAAAGCCTAAATTACCAGTATGTATCGCAACAAACTGAATTTCATCCAATCTTTCTATATATGTATGAATTGCTCTTAATAAGGTGCCATCCCCTCCAACAGAAAAAATAACTTCAGATTTTTCTTCATCATATTCCCATCCAATGGCAATACATTTTTTCTTTAGAGTTTCTGCAACTCTTTTTGAGTTGTCATCTCCTCTGTCTACTAAACTGAATCGCATCAAATCACTTCCTCTTTTGTTGAATCTATTGTAACATATTTATGGGTGATATGAATGTATGATAACATTGAAAGAGAATTGAAATTATTGGTTGATGAAAAAGTATATAATGAATTGCTTCATTCATATGATTTTCATAATCCAATAACACAGACAAACACATACTTTGATACAGATAATCAAGATGTAAAAAAACAACATGGTGCAGTACGAATCCGAACAATTCAAGATAAAAAGATATTCACATTAAAAATCAGAAAAGATGAATATACACACTATGAATTTGAAAAAGAAATTACGACTGAAAATATAAATGATATTGATGATCCAGAAATATTAAATTGGTTTGATCAATATCAAATTCCTAAAAATTTACATCCAACAGCAAGTTTTACTACCTTAAGAAATGTATATGAATTCGAAAACGGAGAATTATGTTTAGATAAGACAGACTACAAAAATCATACAGATTATGAAATAGAATATGAATACACTTCCGATCATGATGGAATCCATTTTTTTAATTCCATCTTAGAAAAGTATGGGTTAAAATGGGCAAAAAATTGCCCTAGCAAAATTGCTAGAGCATTAAATGATTAAAATTTATGTGTTAAACGATAAAAGAAGGATTTAGAATTATATTCTACTTCTTTTTTCTTATAATTTTCAATTTCTTCTTTATTCTTATTATAAAGTTCTTCTACTTCTTTTAATTTCTGATTTTCAGATTCTAATTCAGAAATTTTCTCATCTTTCGTCTGTGTCTCTAATAGGAAAGTCTGTTTACTCTTTTCGATTTCTAATTTAAGCTTTTCTTGATATAATTGTTCGATCTGAGCTTGTGCCTTCTCTTTTTCTTCTATAATAGCTTTTAACTTTTCATTTTCAAATCGAAGTTCCATTTCAACTGTAGATAATTCATGTTTTTCTTTCCTAAAATAAGTAGATAATCTTTCAACGCCTTCTGCCTTGATTGTAATACGTCGAGTAGCTGGGTTTTTATATTTCCAATCTTTATCTGGATTATCTTTTACCAATTTTGCGATTGCTTTATCTACTGTATTTCTTGATTTGTTGAAATGTTGGCATATCTGCGCAATATCCATATCATAATATACGTCAATTGCTGATGCTTCTTCAGGCATATTCATGTCCCCTTCCTATGAAATTCATAATAATAATCTAACGAGTCACGATAAGTCTATCATAGTTTTGTCAAGAATGCTATACCTATATATGAATTTCCTATATTATTTATTGCTTTTTAAAACACCATTTATTTTTTCATATCTTTCTTACATGAACCGTCATATTAATTCATCTATTCAAATCACATTTAATTTCATGTCTCTTATTTTCATATCTATATCACATGAATTAAAATTTCATGTTCATATCCATATTTCACGATTCATATGATTTTAAATGATGGTAAATTTCATTCATATGATTTATTTTATATTATTTTTGAGTTCATATGAAAAATTATCACGCATTTTGAAAATCATATTTATGTTCATATATTTGATTTTTTATATTATCATTTTCACATGAATTGGATTTATAAAATTTTAAGTATGAATATTCATAATTAATTCATATGAATGCTCATAATCAATGTTCAGTAGTTTTTCTTCCTCCATGTGATAATTGTATGAATAAGCCGTATTTACAGCATATTTAAATATTGTTATATAATTTTACTATATCATGTGCTATTTTGTTCATATGAAAAGGTAATTCTATATGATTATTGTATTGATATTCCTATAAATATAAAAAAATCGTATGAAATATCATAAGTACTTCATACGATTAAGCATATTTATGAGCTTTTACGTCCTTCAAAAGCTTTTAACAATGTCATAGCGTCCGTATAATCTAAATGACTGCCTACAGGAATACCATGGGCAAGTCTACTTACCCTACACTTCCCTTCTAATAGTTTAGATATATATAAAGCAGTGGTTTCTCCTTCTACTGTAGGATCTAGAGCTAATATGACCTCTTCTGTATTTTCATTCACTCTATTTAATAAAGATATTATATTTAATTGATCTGGTAATACTCCTTTTTGTGTATTGATCAATCCATCTAGTACATGATATACACCATTGTATTGCTGCATAGACTCTATTACCGAGATATCTTTCGGATTTTGTACTACGCATATGATATTCTGATTTCTATTAGAATTTTTACAAAACTCACAGAGATCATCTTCTGTTAAATTACCACATCGTGTGCACTTCTTTACTTTCTTTTTTAAATTAACTAATGTTTCTGCTAATTCAGATATTTCATCATCAGACCAACCTAATACAGTAAATGCATATCTCTCTGCAGTTTTAGCACCTACTCCTGGTAATTTCTGAAATTCATATATTAAATCATCAAATGTTTTTGGATACATGCTTCACCTTCTAATCTTCTTTAATTTCTATATTTGGAAACAAACTTTTCATATGATCTTCAATACTCATATTATTTTCAGATTCTGAATCTTTTCTTTTTAAACGAACTTGATACGGTTCTGGAAGATTACCACTAATCATTCTTTCTTTAAACTCATCCTTTACACGAGATTGTTGCGTCTTATCTAATGCGAATACTTTCTTAGCTTTTCCTAATAACACTTCCATAAAATCTTCATATCCATAATTTAATTCAAATTCATTTATTTGTTTCGCAAAGATCTCACTAGATACACATACGACAATATAATTCGATCCACTAGCCATAATACTACTGTTTCTCAATGTAGCTGCATATTTTCCAAATTCCAAGCTTGATATGAATTGTCCTATATTATTGAACTTATTCGTATCAATGCTTCTTTCCATCTTTGTAGCTCCAACTAACAATTGAATGACAAATTCATCGTTTAATATGATTTTATTATTTGTATTTTCTGACTGTTTTAATGTTTCACGTGAAACATCAGAAATTTCAGATTTCTCTAAAACCCTATTATTATCATCTTTTTGAGTGTTTTTCTCAATTATATCTGAGTCATCAGAAGTATCGTCATATGATGTTTCATAGTTTTCTTCTTCATCAACCTCTTTATAATCATTATGATCTGATTCAATAATATGTGTTTTTGATTCATATGAATAACTTGAAATCTTTAATAAAGAGGCTTCTAAGTAATCTAGTGCATTAGATGCATATGTATATTTATTATATGTATCCATTAATTCTTCCATACACTTAATCCTGAAATTAATAGGAGCTGATTTAAAATATTTCCGAATCATATCTTTGTTCATATCCGAAACTAGAGTAGAATTTTCAGAATAATCTAAAATCAAACTATCCTTCAACATATGAATAAAGTCTGCAGTCAATCGTTTAATATCCATTCCCATATCTGAATATTTCTGAATATCTTTGACAAAACTATCTACATCTTTTTTATATACTGAATAGAATAATTTACCAATATCTTCAGATGTTACGACACCATAAATTTTACGAATATCATCCACATCAATATGAGATGAACAGTACGCAACACATTGATCTAATATTGACAGTGCATCACGCATTCCTCCATCTGCTAATTGAGCAATTAATGTTAATCCATTCTCATCAATTTCAATTCCTTCGTTTTTACAAACAATAGATAATCTATATTTAATGTCGTGCATACTCACTTTGTTGAAATCAAATCTTTGACAACGAGAAATAATAGTTGGTAAAACTTTATTAGGTTCTGTAGTCGCAAAAATAAAAATTACATGAGCGGGGGGTTCCTCGATTGTTTTTAATAATGCATTGAATGCTCCAGAAGTCATCATATGAACTTCATCAATAATATAAATTTTATATTTCCCCTGCATTGGAGCATACTTCACTTTATCAATCAGATTTCTTACTTCATCTACACCATTGTTGCTGGCAGCATCAATTTCAATAATATCTGGATGACTTCCATTCGCAGCCATTTTGCAGTTCTCACAAACTCCACAAGGAGCATCTTGACTATTCGTACAATTTAATGTCTTCGCAAATATTTTTGCGATTGAAGTTTTTCCTGTTCCTCTAGGACCGCAGAATAAATAAGCATGAGCAATACGATTTTGAATGATCGCATTTTTCAATGTCTGAATTATATGTGTTTGTCCAACAACTTCATCAAAATTTGTTGGTCTATATTTTCTATATAACGCTTGATATGCCATTCGTAAAAATCCTTTCTATATGTTTTCCTGTATCTTATTTTATCATAGTTTTACTCATTTTATTTGATTGAAAATAGGGAAGTACAATATATATGAAAAGCAGAAATCACTCCTATTTATGATTTCTGCTTCTTTTTCATATCTCTTTTCTTTTTAAAAAAATGTTTTAATAAATCTGAACATTCAGATTCAAGAATTCCTTTTCTATATTCAGGATGATGGTTGAATTCAGATACTTCAAATAAATTTGTACATGTCCCCACACAGCCACCTTTAGGATCTGATGCTCCATATACAACTTCTTTAATTCTAGATTGTATAATCGCACCTGCACACATAGGACACGGTTCTAAAGTTACATATAATATACAATCCTCTAATCGCCATGTATTTAATTTCTTACACGCTTTTTGAATCGCCATAATTTCTGCGTGCGCAATACTTTGCTGCAAAGTCTCACGCTTATTGTATCCACGAGCAATAACTTTATCATCTTTCACAATTACACATCCAATTGGAACCTCATCATAGCTTTCTGCTTTTTTAGCCTGCTTGATGGCTTCCTTCATCCATTTTATATCATTCATATTCATATCCTCATATAAAAAAAACTACTACACATGATGGAGCTTACTTAAGGCTGCTTCGTTCCCGACCTGACCTGATTCATAAGACATCATTGTAGTAGCTAGGTTATTATATCAAATCCATTTTCAATTCGCAATAGAAAAAAGCTGTCAAAGACAGCTTTTAAGATTAACCAATTTTCTTTTTACCACCCATGTAAGGTTGTAATACTTCTGGAATCAAAATTGATCCATCAGCCTGTAAATTGTTTTCTAAGAATGCGATCAACATTCTAGGCGGAGCAACACAAGTGTTATTTAATGTGTGCGCAAAATACTTCTCACCATTTTCACCCTTAACACGAATCTTTAAACGACGTGCTTGAGCATCTGTTAAGTTAGAGCAACTTCCAACTTCGAAGTATTTCTTTTGACGTGGAGACCAAGCTTCCACATCCACTGACTTACATTTTAAATCTGCCAAATCACCTGAACAACATTCCAATGTACGTACTGGAATATCCAATGTTCTGAAGAATTCTACAGTATTCATATACAATTTTTTAAACCATTCCATACTTTCTTCAGGCTTACAAACAACAATCATTTCTTGTTTTTCAAATTGGTGAATACGATAAACACCACGTTCCTCGATACCGTGAGCACCTTTTTCTTTACGGAAACAAGGTGAGTATGAAGTGTAAGTATATGGAAGATCTTTTTCTTCAAGAATTGTATCCTTGAATTTACCAATCATAGAGTGTTCACTTGTACCAATCAAATACAAATCTTCACCTTCGATTTTATACATCATACCTTCCATTTCCGCAAATGACATTACTCCATCAACGACTGAACTACGAATCATATATGGTGGAATTACATAAGTAAATCCTTTTTTATCAATCATGAAATCACGAGCGTAATTTAAGATTGCTGAATGTAGACGAGCAATATCTCCCATTAAATAATAGAATCCATTACCAGCTACACGACGAGCTGCATCTAAATCAATACCGCTTAAACGTTCCATGATTTCGGTGTGATAAGGAATTTCAAAATCAGGAACAACAGGTTCTCCAAATTTTTCTAATTCAACGTTTTCACTATCATCTTTTCCAATAGGAACACTATCATCAATGATATTTGGAATCTGCATCATTTTTTCAGTTACAGACTCTCTTAATTTAATTTCTTTTTCTTCCAAAGCTGTTAATTCGTGAGCAATCTCTGCCATTTGTTGCTTAATTTCTTCAGCTTCTTCTTTTTTACCTTGGCCCATCAACTTACCGATTTCTTTAGAAATCTTTTTACGATTAGCACGTAAATCATCCGCATGTTGCTGTGTTTGACGAAGCTCTTTATCCTCCATCAACACTTCATTTACTAAAGGCAATTTGTAGTCTTGGAACTTTTTCTTAATGTTCTCTTTGACAATGTCCGGATTTTCACGGACAAATTTCATATCTAACATGATATCCTCCTCTGCATAAAAAAAGAGACACTCGCACCCATAAAGGGACGATGTCTCGCGTTGCCACCCTTTTTACCATATATATACATATATGATCTCTTAACATGATAACGGTATGTACCGGATCAAACTACTCATTTCATTTGATCACTCTAAGGTGCTATTCAATTATTCATATCAGTATTTTCACCAACCATACTGTCTCTAAATAATATATGAAATAATCTACTTATCCTTATCTTTGTTTTCAACACATTTATACCATTAAAACAAAGCTAAAGTCAACCGCTTATTATGTGAATTAGCCTCAATAAATCGGATTTGTCATATGATTCAACTTATCTACAAATCATATTCAATATCACAAAGATATAGAGTGTCAAAATATAAGAAATCCATCTATAATCCATTCCCATGAATATTAAAAACTGAATAAACAAAAGTAACCCTAATAGAGAAAAGAAGGCATAAATTCGTTTTGTTGAATTATCATAATACAAATAATATAAGCCAATTACTGCCATTGCAAAAATAGCGCCAATACATAAAGATCCTATAATGCTTCCATGACCAGAAACATAAACACATGCCGCAACAAAGATCATACATACTAAGGAAATTTTATCTGCTTTTCTATCTTGTCTAAAACATTCCTTTTTATATACATCTAAATTATGAATGATATTTGTGACTTCTTCATTTGAATAATTTGAACTCTTTTTACACGATATCAATTCTGCTACAGATATATGCAATGCTTCAGCTAAGGAAGGTAACAATTGAATGTCTGGATATCCAATTCCACGTTCCCATCGGCTAACAGCTTTATCTGTAACATGAATCTTGTCAGCTAATTCCATTTGTGTCATTTTATTTTCTTTTCTCAACTCATTAATAAACAATCCCATATCTTTGGCATTCATATCTACCACTTCTTTCAAGAATAATTTATATCCATTCTATCAAATTGGCAATCAACGTGTCGTTTATATAATGTATTCGGGTTATTTCTATCTGATTTATCATATGAAAAAGGAGTAAAATCATAATTCTACTCCTTCAATCCTTTATTCTTCTGTATTTTCTTCTGATTCTTCTTCAGGCTCTTCATGATCTACCAATGTCATTCGCGTTACTTTCGCATCGCCATTTAAGTTGATCAATCTTACACCTTGTGTATTTCTTCCGTAGATTCCTACATTCTCCAAAGCTACACGAATCATGATTCCATCACTGGCAACAATCATCGCATCTTCTTTACCAGTAACTGCACGCATACACATTAGCTTACCTGTCTTTTCTGTGATATTAATTGTGCTAACACCTTTTTTACCACGAGAAGTCAAACGATAATCTTCGAACTTACTGCGCTTACCATAACCATTTTCAGAAACAACAAGAACTGTATCTCCTTCACTTGATAGTGCAGCACCAACAACTTCACTGCCATCACAATTGAATCCTAATACACCACTTGCGCTACGTCCCATAATACGAACTTGATCTTCATTGAATCGAACAGCTTTTCCATTTGATCCAGAGATAATTACTTCATCTTGTCCTGTAGTTAATTTCACAAAACGCAATTCATCATCTGGTTTTAAACTAATCGCAATCTTACCATTACGATTAATATTTTCAAATTCAGATACAGATGTACGTTTCACAATACCATTTTTCGTGACAAATAATAAGGTTTCACTTTCATCATCCTTAGGAACGGCAACAAGAACATTTACTTTTTCACCTTTTTCCAAAGTCATTAAATTGACAATTGGAATACCCTTAGATGTTCTAGATCCACTAGGAACATTGTATCCTTTTAATCGATATACACGACCCTTATCTGTAAACAACAATAAGAAATCATGCGTCGACATTGAAATCATAGTATCGATAGAATCCTCTTCATTTAGCGTTAATGATTTGATTCCACGACCACCACGATTTTGAGCACGATATGTATCTACAAGCTGACGCTTAATATATCCTGACTCTGTTAATGTGATAATTACATCTTCAATTGGAATTAAGTCTTCATCTTCCATATCAACAGAAGCATCACTAATTTCAGTTCTTCTTTCATCACCATATTTCTGATCAATTTCATTTAAATCATCACGAATGATTTGAAGAACACGATCATGATTTGCCAAGATATCCTTCAAATCTTCAATCGTCAATAATAATTGTTGATATTCATTTTCAATCTTATCTCGTTCTAATCCAGACAATCTTCTTAACTGCATTGCCAAGATAGCCTTAGCTTGAATCATGCTCAATCCAAACGCATCACATAAGTCTTGAGATAAGCCTGCTTCATCTTTTTTAGAACTACGAATCATATGAATAACTTCATCGATATGATCCATCGCAATTCGTAAACCTTCTAAGATATGTGCACGATCTTGTGCTTTCTTTAAATCAAATTGTGTTTTTCTTACAACTACATCAACCTGATGATCAATATAATCATGAATAATATCTTTTAAAGGCAATTGTTTAGGACGACCATTTTCAAGTGCCAACATATTGATACCAAATGAAGTTTGAAGTGGTGTTAATCTAAACAACTGATTTAAAATTACTTCTTCTTGCGCATCCTTCTTTAGCTCCATGACAATACGAATACCTTCACGGTTACTCTCATCGTTTAAGTAAGTAACACCTTGAATTGCTTTATCACGAATTAAAGAAGCCATCTTAGTAATCAAATTGGCCTTATTGACCTGATAAGGAATTTCATAGAAAATAATCTGTTTCTTTCCATTAGATAATTCTTCCACACGATATTTAGAACGAATCATAATGGATCCTCGTCCTGTTTCAAACGCCTGGCGAATACCTTTACGACCTAAAATAATACCTCCCGTAGGGAAATCTGGTCCTTTGATTACTTCCATCAATTGAGGAACCGTAATATCTGGATCATCCATTACCGCAAAAATAGCTTTAATTGTTTCTGATAAATTGTGTGGTGGAATATTTGTTGCCATACCAACCGCAATACCCACAGCACCATTGATCAACAAGTTTGGAATACGACTAGGAAGTACAACCGGTTCACTTTCTTCACCATCATAGTTTGGAATAAAATCAACCGTATCCTTTTGAATGTCACGCATCATCTCCATAGAGATTTTTGACATACGAGCTTCCGTATAACGCATTGCCGCAGCTCCATCTCCATCTAGAGAACCAAAGTTTCCATGTCCATCCACTAGTGGATATCGATACGAGAAATCCTGGGCCATACGAACCATCGCATCATATACAGCTGTATCACCATGAGGGTGATACTTACCAATAACTTCACCAACAATACGTGCACTCTTCTTATGTGCAACACCTGATGTAATACCCAATTGATTCATCGCATGTAAAATACGACGATGAACTGGTTTCATACCATCACGAACATCTGGTAATGCACGTGAAACAATAACAGACATTGAATAATCTAGAAAGGCTGTACGCATTTCTTTGGATATTTCAACATCTTCTACATAGTCATATCGCTTATTTTCTTCTTCCATAAGGACCTCCTACTAGTAATCCAAATTAGCGTATACAGCATTTTCCTGGATATATTCACGACGAGGCTCTACATCCTCACCCATCAACATATCAAATACACTGTCCGCTTCCATCGCATCATCGATTGTGACACGTTTCAATACTCTATGATGTGGATCCATAGTTGTTTCCCACAACTGTTCTGCATCCATTTCACCTAAACCTTTATAACGCTGAACTTTGTATCCATCTTTAAATTCTTCACGCAACTGATCCATTTCCTGTTCCTTATACGCATAGGCAATCTTTTTACCTTTTTGCACCTTATATAAAGGAGGTTGTGCAATATAAACATATCCACCTTCAATAACAGGTTTCATAAAACGATACAAGAAAGTCAACATCAATGTACAAATATGACTACCATCGACATCGGCATCGGTCATAATAACAATTTTGTGATAACGTAATTTCGATACATCTACATCTTCTTGAATTCCACATCCAAAAGCCGTAATCATACTACGAATTTCCTGGTTCTCAAAAATACGATGTGTTCTAGCTTTTTCAACATTTAAAATCTTACCACGCAAAGGTAAAATAGCTTGTGTTTTCGCGTCACGACCTTGTTTCGCGCTGCCCCCGGCAGAATCACCTTCGACGATATAGATTTCGCATTCACTAGCATCTTTACTTGAACAATCCGTTAATTTACCTGGCAATGAACTAATTCCATCCAATGCCGATTTACGACGCGTTAATTCACGAGCTTTTTTAGCTGCAATTCTTGCCTTGCTGGCAATTTCTGCCTTTTCCACAATTGCCTTGGCAATATCTGGATTTTCTAAAAAGAAACGATTGATCTGTTCGCCCGCAATATTAGAAACAATCTTACGAACTTCACTATTTCCTAATTTTGTCTTTGTCTGTCCTTCATACTGAGGATCTGGGTGCTTAACAGAAATGATTGCAACCAAACCTTCTTTAACATCATCCTGAGATAAACTCTCATCCTTTTTGATCATGTTATTGTTTTTCGCATAGGCATTGATACAACGAGTCAAAGCCATTCTAAAACCATCTTCGTGATATCCACCTTCATGCGTATGAATATTATTACAGAATGAATAAATACTTGATTGATATCCATCATTATATTGCAATGCAACTTCTGCAAGAATACCATCCTGCAAACCTTCCACATAAATAACTTTATCACTGATTGTACTCTTATTCTTATTTAAGAATTGTACATACTCAATAATTCCACCCTCATATTTATAGTCATTACTTGGACCATCTGGAGTTCTTTTATCCGTTAAAGTTAAACGAATATCCTTATTTAAGAAGGCAAGCTGACGCAAACGAGAATTTAACGTTTCATAATCATAAACTGTTGTATCCTTAAAAATCTGTGGATCTGCTTTAAAACGAACTAAAGTACCAGTTTCTTCTGTTGTTCCAATAATTTTTAAAGGCTCAACCGCATGTCCACCATTTTCAAAACGAATAAAATAAATTTTACCATCTTGATAAACAGTAACCTCTAACCATTCACTCAACGCATTAACAACACTGGCACCAACACCATGCAAACCTCCGGAAACCTTATAAGCGCCTCCACCAAATTTACCACCAGCATGTAATACTGTCATAATTGTTTCAACTGCACTAATTCCTGTCTTTTCGTGAATTCCAACCGGCATACCACGACCATTATCACGTACCGCAATAATATCTCCTGGCTCAATTGTCACATCAATGCGATTCGCAAAACCTGCCAAGGCCTCATCAATACCATTATCCACAATTTCCCAAACTAGATGGTGAAGTCCACGTGCAGAAGTAGAACCAATATACATACCTGGTCTCAAACGAACCGCTTCTAGCCCTTCTAACACCTGAATATCATCCGCAGTATACGAATGTTCTACTTGTGTAGCTTGTGTTTCCAATTCTTCAAATTCAAGAATCTCTTTTTGTAATTCATCCTGACTCATTTGTAGACCTCCTTGATTCTCCCTTGTTCTATATCATAGAATCGAACTTCACGATTCCAATGCATATTCAATCGTTCTGTTGTTGTTATAAAAATCTGCATATCTCTAGGAAGCTTTTCAATTAACTGTCGCTTTCTAAGATCATCCAGTTCGCTAAATACGTCATCCAATAATAAAATTGGATATTGCCCGCTCTTTTCATAAATAATTTGGGCCAATCCCAATTTAAGTGCCAATACAAAACTTCTTTTTTGTCCCTGGCTAGCCACTTCACATACAGGTTTTCCATTCAATTCAAATAAAATATCATCCCTATGGATTCCTATCAAAGTCTGATGATATTTCTTTTCTTTTTCAAAAACCTTAGCATACGCTTCCTTCATATCTCCATCCAAATCAATAAACGTTATATACTTAGCATCTATATATTCTTTTTCATTTGAAAAGAATGGATATAGCTCACGCGCTTTTATCATCAAAGAATTTAAAAATTCATTTCTTTGTTTCATAATGATTTTTTGAACATCTATCATCTGATCCAAATAAATTTGAACTAAACACTCATCCACTTTATTCTGTTTCAAAGCTTGATTTCTCTGCTTTAGAATTTTTTGATACGAAGATAACGTAGCCGTGTACGTTTTTGACAACTTCATTAACTCCATATCAATAAATCGTCTTCGATTTTTTGGAGATGAAGTAAATAATGATAAATCATCTGGACAGAATAAGATTGCATTTTCAATTCCAATAAAATCCGAATACTTCTTGACTGGATTTTGAAAACGAAACAAATGCTTTTTTTGATGATCCACAATCACTTTCAATTCTTCTTTTCTGTGATTCGACTCTATCGTTGCCTGAACACAAAATTCATTGCACCCATGCATGATCATACTGTCCAATTGATTTGTTCGAAACGAACGCAAATGACTTAAAAAATAAATAGCTTCAATTAAGTTCGTTTTTCCCTGTGCGTTTTTTCCATATAAAAAATGAATGCATTTTGGTGTAAAAGAAAAAGACATGGTTTCATAATTACGGAAATGAAAACATGTCAGTTTTTCAACATTCATTTCACTTCAATCCTTATTCCATTAGTTTCTACAATATCTCCATGGTAGATCTTTTTTCCACGACGATTTTCATTAACGCCGTTTACTAATACTTCCATGTTTGCTAAATATTCCTTGGCCTGTCCACCACTATAGACAACATCGCAAGCTTTTAGCAATTGTGCTAATGTAATATACTCATCTTTAAGTTCAAATTCCATGAAAATACCTCTTTTCGCACTATAATTATATCATAAAACGACATAAATAGCTATGCGTACAGAGATACCGATATAAAAAGAAACCGTTTAAAACGAGTTTAAACGGCATTTTCTTTAATCATAACTACGAATTGGCACTAAAATCATCAAGACTGAAGCATCTTCCGGATTTGATACCTTGATAGGCTTCATAAATCCAGAGAATTCAATTAACACTTTTTCACACCCCAATGCCTTGATCGCATCCAACATATATGTACCATTACATGTCAATGAAATATCTTCTCCTTCATATTCACACTTAGTCAATACTTCATCAGAGTTTCCAATTTCACTTGAATACGTCTTAACATGAGTTTCCACAGTCGAACATTCCAACTTAATTAAATGTACTTTATCATTACGAATGAAGTTAGTACGATCAATTGTACCTGCAATTTCATATGAATCCACCAACATTTTAGAAACACAACTTGTTGGAATAATTCTTTGTACATCTGGGAAAGTTCCATCAATCAAACGAGTTTGGATAATTGTTTTATCAAATACAAACTGTGCTTTTTTAGAATCCGCATAAATATCGATCGTATCATCATCCGAAACCGAACGAACAACCTCAGTTAATGATTTACTAGGAATTGTGATATTAAAATCTTGACTCGAATTCAATTCAATTGTTTTTCTAGCTAAACGATATGAGTCTGTTCCAGAACAATACAACATATTACCTTGTGAATTGAAGTTAACACCAGTTAATACTGGACGCTGATCTTTGTCGCTGCACGCAAATGCAGTTTGAGAAACAATTGATTTTAAATCTGTAGCCTTTAATACAAAATGATGATTAGGCTGTGTAAAATCAATATCAGGATATTCATTAGAACGAATACCATTTAAGTTAAATTGACCATTATCACTAGAAATACGAACTAAAGAGTAGTCGATTACTTCAATTTCAATATTTTTACAATCCAATTTACGAACAATTTCTAATAAATACTTAGAATCAATAATAATAGATCCTTCTTCTTCAATATCTAAATTATTCAATTCACCAGGAACAATTACAGTACGAATAGATATATTTGAATCACTACCAGTTAAAATCATTGAACCATCTTTTAAATCAATACAAATGCCAGATAATGCAGGTAATGGAGAAAAGACACTAATAGCTCTAGAAACAATAGATAGTTTGTCATAAAAATATTTTCGATCAATAGAAAAATGCATAAAATCCTCCTTTTATTAATATATATATAAATTATAATATAAGGGACTGTATAAGTGTGTAAAAATTGCACAGACCCTTTAAAATACGTACTCTACGCTAATTTTTTGGATGTGGATTCCATGAGGAATACAGTGTATAAATTAAGAATCCAAAGTGCTGCGAATTTTTTCAACAGCTGTTTTAAAAGCTTCGTCTTTTTGAATTAATTTCTTAGCACGCTCATACGAACTAGAAATTGTCGTATGATCACGACCACCTAATTCTTGTCCAATAGATACATAGGATTTATGAAGCAAGTCTCTAGATAAGTAAACACAGATATGTCTTGCGTTCGCAATAAATTTTTGACGACATTTACCCTCTAAATCCTTGTAAGATAAGCCATAAAAACGCGTTACGGCCTTCTTAATCTTTTTGATTGTTAATTCATCCGACTGCGATACAATAGGCTCTTTAACTAATACTTTACGCGTAAAATCCATATCGATTACATCTGGGTTAAATAGTGTCGCATTAAATATCAAGCGATTTAAAGTTCCCTCTAGATTTCTAACATCATTTGAATATTTACCAGCTAAATAATCAATAACATCTTCGCTCATATTTACACTTTCTTCACGACCCTCGATTTTCTTCTTTAAAATCGCTTTACTCGTTTCAAATTCCGGTTTAGAAATACTGATTGTAAGCCCAGAAACAAAGCGCGAAATCAAACGGGATTGCAATCCACTAATTTCACTAGGATGCATATCACTTGTGATAATAATCTGTGTATTCTTTTGAATCAACTGATTATAGACAGTAAAGAAGATTTCCTGACTGCTAGAATGCTGCTGCAAATTTTGAATATCATCAATCAAGAAATAATCACAGTCTAGAAGTTGTTCTTTGACTCTTTCTACGGTATTGCCATGAACATTTTTAGTTTTCATAGCCTCAATCAATAAGGAAACTAAATCCCCACTATACATGTAGATGACTTTACATTCAGGATGTTCCTTAGCTAAATAATTTCCCATCGCATGTAGTAAATGGGTTTTACCTAAGCCAGAATTACCATACAACATAAGTGGATTGAAAGGATGAGAAGTCGTTTGTGTACAACAAGCTAAACATGCGGCATAAGCCTCCGCATTCGAATTACCTTCGACAAAGTTTTCAAATGTATAAGAAGGATTGAACTTATTTTCCAATAAAACATTTGTTCTTTGTTTGACAACCTCTTCAGGCATCATCTTTTCCATTTCTTTTTGGTGGATAAACTGAATTGTTAATGTATCGCCCCAGACCTCACTTAAAGTGGATTCAAACAGTTCTTTTTCTTTCTGTTTCTTTAAAATACTAAAAGTAATCGTAGAACGATAGGCTACATAAGCTATATTATCCTCTATTTTAAATAGAGTGGTTTTTGAAATCCATGAATTGAATGTATGACTATCAAAATAGTTGGATTCTTGTATTTTTTGTAAAGTTTCATTCCATATCGATGCATAAGACATGGTAGACATAGTAAAACCTCCTTGCAGTATTACTATTATACACGATTTTTACACTTATCCCCATTTATTCTTTGTGGATATAAAATATTCACATGTGGATAAATGTGTAAAAAAAAAAAATAAAATCGGGATAACTCATATTATATTCATATTACACACATATAGAATCATTGATAAACAAAGGCATTCCATGACTTTTCCCAAGTTATACAGAGAATAAATTTAGAATACTTTTATCCACTGTATAACTCGCATATTTATATACATTTTATATGTATATTCAACATTTAAATAAAATAGCATACATATCCATATATATAATATGTGTAGTAGTTACGCATGAAAAATAAAATGGCTTAAATAAACAAAATTGGAAACTCTATTAAAGAATTTCCAATTTTTTTGTGGGCTAAGATGGCAATATTAAAAACATCGACAGATTAACGTTTCTTTCGTCTTAGATTTGATTTGATCTGTTTGATGATTTCTGTA
>NZ_CAKVMR010000022.1 GCF_934772795.1 uncultured Holdemanella sp. | reverse complement strand
ATTGTCTCTAAAATAAAACAGTTGATAATCACTGATTTGGATTATCAACTATAAGCACGACTGCCTGTCGTACAAAAGGAATAGGCATTCACCTACTCCTTATATTCTTATTCTTCAGATTGGATATCCATTGAATTATTATCCGTAGTTTCTGCATCTTGTAGAATTGATTCTTCTACTGAAGGTTCTGCACTATCCATCATATCTCTATCATCAGAGCCAGATACAAGTTTATCAAACTCCTCATCATGAACTTCTTTCATACGTGCAATACGTTTGTCACGAAGTTCTTTTGCCTTTTCAGCAACAATTAGATTTTGTGGACGGTCTCCCTGACATCCAGTACCTGCAGGAATCAACTTACCAATAATAACATTTTCTTTCAAACCAATTAAGTGGTCAACTTTACCCTTAATAGTCGCATCTGTAAGAACCTTTGTAGTTTCCTGGAATGAAGCGGCTGATAAGAAAGAATCTGTTTCAACAGAAGACTTAGAAATACCTAATAATACAGGTTTGAAAGTAGCAGGAGTTTTTCCGCTTAACAATGCGTTACGGTTGATTTTTGTGATGTTATTCAATGACAATTGAACACCAACATTTAAATCTGTATCTCCACTATCTACAACGATTACTTTCTTCATCATCTGTTTGATCATTACTTCCAAGTGCTTATCGCTAATTTCGATACCTTGGCTTTGGTATACTTTCTTAACTTCCTTCAAGATATAGTCTTGAACTTCACGTACACCAGCGACACGTAATAATTCTTTTGGATCTAATGGACCTTCAGTCAACGCAACACCGGCTTCAATCTTAGCACCGATTTGAACCCATGGACGCATAGACTGGTTCGCATTAATTTTATGAGAAACACTTTCGTGTTCGTTTGTGATAATAACTTCTTGGCGCATTGTTCCTTCAATACGTTCGATTGAAGTAATTTCACCTGAAATCTGAGCAATTACCGCAACACCTTTTGGACAACGAGCTTCGAACAATTCTTCAACACGAGGCAAACCTTGAGTGATATCTTCTGCACCGGCACCGGCAACACCACCTGTATGGAATGTACGCATTGTTAACTGTGTACCTGGTTCACCGATTGATTGGGCAGCCATGATACCAATAGCTTCACCAACTTCAACGTCTTTACCTGTAGCCATGTTACGTCCATAACATTTACGACAAACACCTAAACGAGACTTACAAGTAAATACAGAACGGATATACATACCTGTAACACCAGCATCTACAATTTTCTTAGCAAGTTCATCAGTGATAAATTCATCACTCGCAATAATTAACTCGCCTGTCTTTGGATCTGTTACATCTTGTTTAGAATAACGACCAACTAAACGATCTTGTAACGGTTCGATAACAGAATTTGTCTTACGATCCATTAATGTTTCGATCCAGTAACCCTTATCAGTACCACAATCGTCTTCTTTGATAATTACATCTTGGGCAACATCAACCAAACGACGAGTTAAGTAACCAGATTCGGCTGTTTTTAAGGCAGTATCTGTAAGACCTTTACGCACACCGTGAGTTGAGATAAAGAACTCACTTACGTTTAATCCTTCACGGAAACAAGAATAGATAGGAACTTCTATGATGGTTGGTACATATTCACCAGCACCAGCTTTAGCGTGACCAGGTTTTGCCATTAAACCACGCATACCAGCTAACTGAGTAAAGTTTGACGCGTTACCACGAGCACCAGAAGTCGCCATCATGTTGATTGGGTTTTTACGAGGCAAGTTGTTCATCAATGATGTTACGATCTTGTCTTTTTGATCATCCCACATCTTAGATAAGTGACGTTCCCATTCTTCCATTGTCAACATACCTTTACGTTGTAAGTGTTTTAACTGATCGGCTTTAACACGACCCTCATCGATATATTCATCTTTGTGAGGAGCCACTTCGATATCTGACAAGGCAACTGTAATACCAGCTACTGTTGAATATTCAAATCCTAATGATTTGATTTGGTCAAGAATTTCAGCTGTTTGATCTGCATCATAACGTTTGAAGACTTCGGCAATAACTTTACCTAAATCTTTTTTCTTAACTGCATCAACTAAAGGCATAGATTCAATGTATTCTTTAATGTTTTGTCCTGGAGCAATAAAGTATTTATCAGGCGTACTAATAAAGTTTTCTTTAGATACCTCATTGATATAAGGGAAATCTTCAGGGAACATTGAGTTGAACACAATCTTACCAACTGTTGTAATTAAATAATCATTTTTATGTTTTTCATCAAATGATGTTTTATGCATATTGCATACAGGCAATGCGATACGAGTGTGAAGGTGAACTTGTTTTGACTGGTATGCCATCATAACTTCATCTTCGTCTGTATATACATGACCTTCACTTTCACCAAAACGGTGCCAGTGCGCTGCTTCTAATGGGCAGCCAACTTCTTCGTAGTGTTTAGCTTCTGCAAAGAATTCATCTTTAGTTTCTTCCATTGTTAAATAGAAGTTACCCATAACCATATCCTGTCCTGGCGTAACGATTGGTTTACCATCTTTAGGACCTAAGATATTGTGAGAACCAAGCATCATAACTAATGCTTCAGCACGAGCTTCTTCTCCTAATGGAACGTGGATGGCCATCTGGTCACCATCGAAGTCGGCATTGAACGCAGTACATACTAATGGGTGAAGACGCATTGCACGTCCTTCTACTAGTTTAGGCAAGAAGGCCTGAATACCCAAACGGTGTAATGTAGGCGCACGGTTCATCAATACTGGATATCCGTCGATTACTGTTTCAACAACATCCCAGATACGTGGATCACGACGTTCAATTAATTTTTCTGCATTTTTAGGATTTTGTGCTAATCCTTGGTTTACGATTTCATTAATGATAAATGGTTTAAACAAGTTAACTGCCATTTCACGTGGAATACCACATTGGTACATTTTCAAATCTGGTCCAACGGCAATTACAGAACGACCAGAGAAGTCAACACGCTTACCTAATAAGTTCTGACGGAAACGACCTTGTTTACCTTTTAATGAGTGAGACAATGACTTTAATGCACGTCCACCAGCACCTGTAATAGGTTTTGAACGACGACCATTGTCAATTAAAGCATCCACAGATTCCTGTAACATACGTTTTTCGTTTTGAACGATGATATTTGGAGTACCCAAATCTAACAATTTACGTAAACGATTGTTACGAGTGATGACACGACGATACAAATCGTTTAAGTCACTTGTCGCAAAACGACCACCATCCAATTGAAGCATTGGACGTAAATCAGGAGGTATTACCGGAATGTTAGTCAGAATCATCCATTCTGGCAAGTTTTCACTATTACGGAATGCATTGATTGTATCTAAACGCTTGATTAATTTCTTACGTTTTTCACCTTGTGCTTTTTCAAGCGCATCTTGTACTTCTTGATATTCAGATTCTAAATCTACATCTTGTAATAAACGAAGTACGGCTTCCGCACCTGTTTGAGCTGTAAATCCTGTAGAACCATAAATAGCTTGGTTTTCACGGAATTCACGTTCAGAAAGAATTTGTTTATAAGCTAAACCAGATTCTTTTGGATCCGTAACAATGTAGCTTACAAAATATACAACTTCTTCCAATTGTTTTGGTGTTACATCCAACAACAATGCCATACGGCTAGGAATACCACGTAAGTACCAAATATGAGCTACTGGTGCAGCTAAGTGGATGTGACCCATACGCTCACGTCTTACGCTTGCTTTTGTGATTTCTACACCACAACGGTCACATACAACACCTTTAAAACGTACTTTTTTATATTTACCACAAGCACATTCCCAGTCCTTAGTTGGACCGAAAATGCGTTCGCAGAATAAACCATCACGTTCTGCTTTTTGTGAACGATAGTTAATTGTCTCAGGCTTTGTTACTTCACCATGACTCCATTTTAAAATCGTTTCTGGACTCGCTAAGCGAACCTGAATCGAGGCAAAATTGTTAATACTCATATTTTATACTACGCCTCCTCTTCTTCGTTATTTTCTTCTTCAATATCGTCTACTAGCTCTTCCTTTTGTGTTTGTTCTGGTAAAGGTTGAGCTGGATGAACGTCCTGGTCATCATCATCTAATGTGATGTCAACCTCGTTATTGTTTTCATCTAACAAACGAATATCGATTGCTAGACCTTGTAATTCGTGCATCAATACACGGAATGATTCTGGAACACCTGGTTCTGGAATATCCTTACCTTTGATGATGGCTTCATAAGTCTTGATACGACCTTGAATATCATCTGATTTAATTGTCAAGATTTCTTGTAATGTGTGGGCGGCACCATATGCTTCCAATGCCCAAACTTCCATTTCTCCAAATCTCTGACCACCATTTTGAGCTTTACCACCCAATGGCTGCTGAGTAACTAAAGAATACGGACCTGTAGCACGAGCATGTAGTTTATCGTCAACCATGTGGGCTAACTTGATCATGTACATTACACCGACACTAATACGTTCATCGAATGGTTGTCCAGTTTGTCCATCGTACAATACCTGTTTTCCATCGACAGTCATGCTTGCTTCGCGCATTACATCTTGTAAGTCTTCATTTGATAAACCATCAAATACAGAAGTAGAGAATTTAACACCTAATTTACGAGCTGCGTAACCTAAGTGGATTTCTAAGATCTGTCCGATGTTCATACGTGAAGGTACACCGAATGGGTTCAACAAGATATCAACTGGATGTCCATCAGCCATAAATGGCATATCTTCGATAGGTAGAATCTTAGAGATGACACCTTTGTTACCGTGACGACCAGACATTTTATCACCTTCAGAAATCTTACGTTTCTGAACGATATATACTTTAACACGCATATTTACTCCAGGAGGAAGATCCGATCCATCTCCACGTTTAAATACACGAATAGAATGAACAATACCAGCACCACCATGAGGTACTTTCAATGAATTGTCACGAACTTCACGTGATTTTTCACCAAAGATTGCTAATAATAATTTTTCTTCAGGACTAACTTCACTTTGTCCTTTTGGAGTAACCTTACCAACTAAGATATCTCCTTCTTTAACTTCGGCACCAACCATGATGATACCATTTGAATCTAGCTTACGAACTGCTGCTTCACCAACGTTAGGAATATCACGAGTGATTTCTTCTGGACCTAACTTAGTTTCACGACAGTCAATATCATATTCTTCTACGTGGATTGAAGTATATACATCATCACTAACCATACGTTCTGACATGATGATGGCATCCTCGTAGTTATATCCATGCCATGTTGTATATGCAATAACAACGTTTTGACCTAAAGCCAATTCACCATTTTGCATACTTGGACCATCTGCTAAGATATCGCCTTTTTCAACCTTTTCCCCAACTTCTACAATTGGACGTTGGTTGATACAAGTACTTGCGTTTGAACGAGCAAACTTACGTAACTGATAAGTGTGGTTTTCACCTTCATTGTCTTTAACAACAATACGTAAACCATCTACATATTCAACTACACCATCTTGTTTTGCGACAATACCAACACCTGAGTCCTTGGCAATTTTATATTCAATACCAGTACCTACATAAGGTGAATGAGGAACTAATAATGGAACGGCCTGACGCTGCATGTTGGCACCCATTAAGGCACGAGACGCATCGTCGTTTTCCAAGAATGGGACACAGGCAGTCGCTACAGATACGATCTGTTTTGGACTGACGTCGGCAAGTTCTACTTCGTTACGATCCGCGATGATAGTTTCACCAGCCTTACGAGCTACGACACGTTCATTTACTAAATGACCATCACGAACCTCATTGGCCTGAGCGATTACATAATCTGCTTCTTCATCAGCACTTAAGTAAACTGTATCTTCACTAACAGTACCATCAGCATTTACCTTACGGTAAGGTGTTTGAATAAATCCATATTCATTGATACGAGCATATGTAGTTAAGTTGTTAATCAAACCGATGTTTGGTCCTTCTGGTGTTTCGATTGGACAAATACGACCATAGTGAGAGTTGTGAACGTCACGTACTTCGAAACTTGCACGATCACGACTGATACCACCTGGACCTAAGGCTGAAATACGACGTTTATTTGTCAATTCAGCTAAAGGGTTTTGTTGATCCATGAACTGTGATAACTGTGAACTAGAGAAGAATTCTTTAATTGCAGCTGTCAAAGGACGAATATTTGTCAATTTTCTTGGAGTTAAGCTATCCATTTCTTGAATTGACATACGTTCTTTAACGACACGTTCCATACGAGATAAACCAATACGGAACTGGTTCTGAATCAATTCACCAACAGAACGAATACGACGGTTACCTAACATATCGATATCATCTGTTGTTCCTACACCTTCCATAACATTTAAGCTATATGAGAAGAATGCATACATATCTGAAACTGTAATTGTGTGTTTATTTGCGAATGGGTCATTTCCAGCAACACGTACTTCATCCCCATTATTGTCAATAATATATAATTCTTGAACACATGCACCAATCAACCATGCTGTGATATCTTCACTTAAAGCACGTTGTTTAACTTGCATTTCAACATCGCTATCAATTGTATCTGGAGTTACACCAACCATATAGCGGTTAGCTACCAATTCCATATCTGCATCAACGATATCTTCACCTTGTGCATTTGTTAAACGTCCAAGAGCATATAAACGTTGACCATAGTTAAATATAGAATCCATATTTTCTGCTGTTAATTTAACAGGTTGTGCAAACAATCCTGCAAAAATATCAACATTTTCAACAACCTTTTGGATTGCTAAAACATCTTGTTCAGTTAATACTGTACCAGCATCTAAATAAGCATCTTCAGTTTCAACATCACTAGCTAATACACGACCAATTAATCCTGTAGTCCAGCTTGTTGGAATTGAAACGATATCTTCTTCATGGAATTCTGAGCGGAATGGATAAGCGACACAATAAGTACCCTTAGCCAATTCTTCACGCAATGCATTTCTTTCATCACGGTGAACCATAGTACCTTTTTCCATGAATACGTTGCCATTTACATCAACAATATCATGAGCAAGGCTCATACCATACATACGATCGATCGCATTTAATTTCTTACGTAATTTATAACGACCAGCCTTCGTCAAGTCATAACGACGGTGATCAAAGAATTTAGCCTGCATTAAAGTAATTGATCCATCTAATGTAGGGATTTCATCACTTCTTTGGTTTTCATAGAAAGAAAGTAAAGCTTCTTGTGTTGTTTTTACTTTATCGTTCAATAAAGTATTTTCGATTTCTTCATATTTACCGAAGAAAGCAGTATACAACAACAAATACATATTCATGTATTCGCGATCTTCTGCATCTGTAGCTACATCAGACCAATTACGTCCCATTGCACGAAGGAATGTTTCCATCATTGATGTATCGTGAGTATCTTCATTCACTCCGATATTCAAAGACATACCAATCGCCTTGAATAAAATACTGAATAATACTTTACGACGACGGTCAATAGAAACGTTGATTAAACGTCCGTTTGTAGTTTTCTTTTGTTCAGTCATGAACTCTAACCAAGTACCACGACTTGGAATTAATTCACAGCTAAAGTTTTGTTTACCAGTTTTTTCATCATAACTGTCCGCAAAATATGCACCTGGAGAACGTACGATCTGACTAACGATTACACGTTCTGCACCATTAATGATGAATGTACCAGTTTCTGTCATTAAAGGGAAATCCCCTAAATATACTTCTTCACTCTTAGTTACAACTTCCCCAGTTTCTGAGTCTGTAACTTCCAATTCCATATCTGCATATAGAGGTGCTGCAAAGTTGCATTCTCTATACATAGATTCTTCTGCGTTATATTTTGGTTCTTCAAAATGATAACGAAGGAAGTTTAAGCGAATGTTTTTTCCATAGTTTTCAATTGGATAGATTTCTTCAAATACTTCTTGGATACCTTGTTGCGTAAACCATTTAAATGAATCTGTCTGGATTTCGACAAGATTAGGTAACTCTAATTTACCACTAACCTTTGAGTAATCTCGGCGGGAAGATTTTTTTCCACACGAGACAATACGATATGCTTTGTTGTTGTCCATGCATGCCATCCTTTCGTTCGAATTTGTACTATACTAGGTGGTTTTCACCTGAAAACTCACACTATTATGCAATTTATTATACTACTAGTAAAACCGCCAAATGTCAATAAAAACTTGACAAAATTTGAAAAATGAGTTATAAATAATGCCTATCCTTTTTAAGCACCTGCATAAAGTAGGTGCTTTTTCATTTGTCCATTTTGACAACCCCTATATTTATGCATACAATAAAGAAGTTTAAAGGAGTTCCAAATGAAAAAAATTTTAACCCTAATTATAACTTGTTTTTTATCACTTTCCCTTGCAGGATGTTCAAACTCAAAAAACAACGATGACATCCTTACATTTTTTGATGCGTTAGATAATACATTAAATCTAAAAAGCGCCCAAATCAGTGGAACATTGGATTTGAAAGATTCAAAAATGAATGTTGATGCACAAATTCTTCAAAAAGAAGATCTACAAGTTGCCACTTCAATAGGTTTAGTTGCAGGAAAAAATGTACAAACCAACTTTTTAAACTTCTACATTAAAGATGGAAAAACCTATTTAAATTCCATGGGCACAAAAACCCAAAGTACAGTTGATAAGATCGGACTTAAAAAGAATTCAAAATTAAATACCTATAACCCCTTCTTAGATTTAACAGATGACCAATTATGCGAATTATTTGATTCTTCTAAAAAAGAAAATGATACATATACATTTAAAGTCAACACATCTAAACTAGCTACTCTTCTAGATAATATGGGATCTATAAAACTAGATGATGCAACGCTTGAAGTAACCATCAAAAACAAGAAAATATCTCACCTTGTTTTAAGCTTTACAGGAACTCAAACTGTAGATGAAGCAAGTGCTGATATTGATGTTTCAGTTGAACTAAGCATTAAAAAATTAAACAAAATCAATTTTCCTAATGATTTAGATTCATATACAAAAGAAACTGCAGAAGATTAATTCCTCTGCAGTATTTTTATTTATTTTCTTCAATTTTTTTCTGTTTTTTCATAACCGAATTGATAGACTTTTGAATCAATTTAGCATATGCATCCGCACCCTCTTCAATTGGATGAATCCCATCAGCCTCTAATAAATCTGTATGCTTAGAAATATAAGAGTTCCAATCTATAATTGTGACATTTGAATGTTTTTTAGCCAATTCATTCAGATATTTATTGTTGCTAGCTTCCCATTCAACTCCAGGTGCATATACATTAACCCAGAATATAGACTTATCTTTACCAATCATTTCTAGCAATTGTTCAACTGTTTTCTCATCCAAAACGCCATTTGTTCCAAGCGAAATCACAACTGTATTATGAATATTTCCTTGAGACTGATACCAACTTAAAATATCTAGAGCATGATATATTTGTCTTGAAACAGCGGCATCTATTGTCGCATCCGGATAAATATCTTGAATATTTGTATATGCCGACAACATAACAGAATCCCCTAAACAAAACAATCCTTTATCCGACACTTTCTGAGAGTTTCCACTTGATGCATAGTCATCTGCTTTGCCTTTTTCAACACTACCATCTGATTTTGCATTTTTCTTATTTTCCGCAATTGCCTTTTCATTTTCCGCGATACGCTTCTGCAATTCTGTAGAATCCATTGCTTTTGAAGTTGCTAAGGCAACAACACCTGTTGTTTGAAATACCAATCCCACAATCCCACATGCCAAAACGGCTTTTTGAAATTTAGGTTTGATTTGTTTATATTTAAATACTTTCAAGAAATAATTTGACCATACAACCAACAAAATCAATAGCACGAATTCAATCAAATACATCACAAAATTTTTATTCCAATCTTTATATTGGAACAAATATATGACAGGATATTGCCATAAATAGATTTCATAACTATGTTGGCCAATCCACTTTAAACCTGGAACATCCAATGAAATTGAACTGTCTGCCGTTTTTTCAATTAAATACATAGATAAAATTGTCATTAATGCAAGCACAAACAAATAAACAATTGGCATGCGTCCAGCAAAAATAAAACATGAACCCACAAACACTCCAAGTAATCCAATTGAGGTATAAAAATTCTTTTTAGTTGCTTCCCCTTTTGTATAGATCCAGCCTAGAAGCATACCTGCAACTAATGAATAGATTCGCGTATCCGTTCCATAATATAATCGTGTAACATTCACTCTACATAAATATAGAATTGGCATCACAAGTGCAAAACCTACGGTTACACCAAATACTGTTTTAATTGTGAAAGATTCTCCTTTTTTATCTTTCAATTTATACATTCCAAACAACAACAATGGAAAAATCAAATAGAACTGCATCTCTATAGATAAAAACCATAAATGTGAGAATGGCGAAGTATTCGCAATACGCGTAAAATAATCAATACTTTGCGAAATCTGCCACCAGTTATTGAACCCAGCCAAAATACTGAACACCTGCATTTTCATGTTATACAATGTGTCCTTAGCCAAAATAAAATAGATTCCCAATGTAGTAAATACCATCACGAGTAATGGTGGATATATTCTTTTGATTCTGGCAAGATAGTAATCACGCAATGAAAACTCTTTTTGATTCATCTTCTTCTTACCTGATACCACCAATAAGAATCCAGTTAATACAAAGAACAATACAACTCCTAAGTATCCACCCCTAAAAATACTTGGAAACATATGGAATAGCGTAATCGCAATAATCGCAATCCCACGTAATCCGTCCATTCCCCTTAAACGTCCGTCTTCTTTTTTCATATCTACATATCCCCTTAGATGCTTTCTTTAAGCACCATCTATTTTAGCACAATAAAATCTTAATAATTATTAATAAATATATAATTTTTTAATATCCCTTTTTAAAAAAATACAATATAATATATTAAGATTCTGAAAGGAAAATGACATGCAAAGTATTAAGACAATTTATAAAATCGGACCCGGTCCAAGCAGTTCTCACACATTCGGTCCAATGATGGCTTCTAAATATATCAATGAACATTATCCAGAAGCTACAAACTTCAAAATCACATTATTTGGTTCTTTAGCTCTTACAGGAAAAGGACACCTTACAGATAAAATCATATTAAAAACGTTAGGCGCTAGTAAATGTGAAATCGTTTTTGACATGAAAACCCCTGTTGAACACCCAAACACAATGATTATTGAAGTTTTTGAGAATGATACAAAGATTGCAGAACATACATTTGTATCTATTGGTGGAGGAAAAATTGAAATCGACGGAAAAAAAGGCAATGTAGATCCAGAAATTTATCCACACACAAAAATGGATGACATTCAAGTATATTGTAATGAACGTCATTTACGTTTAGATCAGTACATTGATGAAGTTGAAGATTCTGATTTTGACTCTTACATGAATCAAATCTTTAAACAAATGTTGAAAACAGTAAATACCGGATTAAAGAAAACAGGTGTTTTACCTGGAAGCTTGAAAATTGACCGTGTAGCTCATGCTTTACATCAGTCGGCACAAAGCTGTAACGATATTCAAGATAAAAACAGTTTATTATTAAGTAGTTATGCCTATGCAGCCAATGAACAAAACGCAAGTGGAGGCATTGTCGTAACAGCTCCAACTATGGGTAGTTGTGGCGTTCTACCTAGTCTTGTATACCATTTCTATCACGATCAAAATTATCCTAAAAAGACAATTATCCAAGGCCTTAAAGTGGCTGGATTGATTGGAAATCTAATTCAGACAAACGCAACTATTTCAGGAGCCAAAGCTGGATGTCAAGCAGAAGTTGGTGCTGCCTGCTCTATGGGTGCTGCTTTTGTCGCTTATTGTCAACTTCAAAATAACGAACAAATCGAATGTGCTGCTGAAATTGGATTAGAACACCATCTAGGACTTACATGCGATCCAGTCGGAGGATACGTAATGATTCCTTGTATTGAAAGAAATGCCGTAGCTGCACAAAGAAGTGTGGATGCCGCAAGACTAGCCAAATATTTACGAAACGTGAAAAAGAACCGTGTAAGCTTTGATATGGTTGTTCAAACCATGAATTTAACAGGTAAAAAACTTCCAATCGAATTAAAAGAAAGTGCACTAGGCGGATTAGCTGTTGTTGTACCAGAAAAAGCTTAAAGAAAGGCCTAATTCATATGAATTAGACCTTTTTTTATTTATCACGAACAAAGCACTCTAATACTTTATAGCCTTTACGTTCTAAATCTGCTTGTAAATCATCTGGTTCAGTTGTATCACAACGAATAACTAGATTAGCAATTCCATCTTCAAAAGAATACACACCAATATGATTGATATTCACATTATTTTCAACAAAAATTTCAGATAACTTACCAATTGCACCAATTTCATCTTTTACAGCAACTGTAATTCTTGAACCCACTTCATCCCATCCAAGAACATTCAAGAAACACTTAAATACATCATTCTGCGTTACAATACCTGTGACTTCGCCAGATGCATTTGTGACCGGCAAACATCCAATGTTGTTTTTCAACATTTTCTGTGTCGCATATTCCATCAATTCATTTTCATCAACAGAAATCACTTTTTTCACCATCACAGTGCTCACAGTTGTTTTTGACAACAAATAATTTAATTCATATATGCTTAAGCTAGTCGCATTCGTTGTCCCTGAATTGGAAATCATACCTTCTGTAATCAATCCAATCAATTTTCCTTTTTCAACAACAGGAACACGGTGAATTCCCTTTTCCTTCATCAAATCAATAATTTGTGAAATCGTTGCATCTGGTTCAGCACATATAACATTTTTTGTCATATAATCCTTAACTTTAAACATCTTATTATCCTCCTAAATATGCCTTTTGAACATCAGGGCTCTTGGCAAGCTCTTCACCTGTACCTGACATTACAACTTTACCTGTCTCTAAAACATAGGCACGATGCGCAATTGATAATGCCATCTTAGCGTTTTGTTCTACCAATAAAACCGTTGTTCCCGACTTATTGATTTCTTCAATAATATTAAAGATTTCCTTAACTAAAATAGGAGCTAACCCCATACTCGGTTCATCTAAAAGCAACAATTTAGGTTTTGCCATGAGTGCACGCCCCATTGCCAACATCTGCTGCTCACCACCAGATAATGTAGAAGCATCTTGATTCATACGCTCTTTCAAGATAGGAAATTGTTCACAAACCTTTTCGTAATCACGTTTGATTCCATCTTTATCTTTTCTTAAAAAAGCCCCCATCATCAAGTTTTCATATACACTCATACCCGTGAAGATACGACGTCCTTCTGGCACCTGGGTTAAACCCATTTCAACAATATGTTTAGGATTTGCCTTCATAATTGACTCATTTAAGAATAGGACATCGCCACTCGTCTTTTTTACAATGCCACTAATTGACTGCATCATTGTTGTTTTTCCAGCTCCATTGGCACCAATCAATGCGACAATTTCACCTTCATTAACTTCCAAGCTAATTCCTTTTAAAGCTTCAATTACACCATAATGTACGTGAAGATCTTTTATTTCCAACATTGCCATACTAGATCTCCTCTCCTAAATATGCCTTAACTACGAATTCATTATGTTTGATTTCTTCAGGCGTACCATTCGCTATCATTTTACCATAGTTCAACACATAAATACGCTCACAAATCTTCATAACCAAAGACATATCATGTTCAATAAGAATAACAGTTAATTTATATTTTGAACGAATATGATCAATTAATTCTGTTAACTCTTTTGTTTCCTGCGGATTCATACCTGCTGCCGGCTCATCCAAATAAAGAATTTTTGGCTGGATTGCCAAAGCACGAGCGATTTCCAATCTTCTTTGTTTACCATAAGGAAGATTGGTAGCCAATTCATTTCGCAATGAATACAACCCAACTTCTTTTAATAGTTCCTCAGCCTTTTCTTCTACCCACTTCTCTTCTTTATAATACATAGGCAAGCGTAAAATCGCAGCTAAAGTACCATAACGAATATTCTTATGCATCGCAACCTTAACATTCTCCAATACTGTCATAGATTTAAACAAACGAATATTTTGGAATGTACGTGCCACACCTAGATTTGTGATTTTATAAGGCTTTAATCCACCAATCTGAATACTTTTATCTTGATCCATCAACTCAATCAAGCCACTACTAGGTTCATATACACCTGTCAACAAATTGAATAACGTTGTTTTACCAGCACCATTTGGTCCAATCAAACCAATTAGTTCACCTTCGTTGATTGTCATTGATACGTTAGAGACTGCACAAAGACCGCCAAAATTCTTTGTCAGATTTTTAACATTTAAAATAGTTTTCATGCAGATTTCTCCTTTCGTTTATCAAATAACTTTTTAAAAGATAATTCCTTAGTTCCTAAGATACCTGTTGGTTTAAAAATCATAATTCCAACTAGTGCCAAGCCATAGATTATCATTCGAATTTCTGAGAAGTTTGCCAAAACAACATTGATGATCCCAATCGCAACGGCAGCCAAAACACTTGATGTCATAGAGCCCATACCACCAAACACAACCATAACTAAGATATCGATGGACTTATTGAATGTGAATTGATCTGGTTTGATGACATAGAAGTTACATGCGAATAATGCACCCGCTAATGAAGCTAATAATGCCCCAATCACAAAGGCAATTACTTTATACTTTGTCGTATTGATTCCCATTGCCTCACTCGCAATTTCGTCTTCACGAATCGATAAACAGGCACGACCAGGAGCAGAGTGTGTAAAGTTACAAACAACTAAGATTGAAATAACAGCACATATAAATAACATTGGAAATGTTGTCAATTTAGGAATACCATTTAATCCAGCCGCTCCATTTGTGATTTCCATATTCTGCACTAGGATACGTACAATTTCTGCAAATCCCAATGTCGCAATCGCCAAGTAATCACCTTTTAGACGTAAAGTTGGAATGGATACAATCAAAGCTACAATTGTTGAAAGAACAAAGCCAATCAATACTCCAATCACTAGTCCTGTCATATTTGGCATCATTTTTACCATAATACCTGCACAATAAGCTCCAATACACATAAATCCAGCATGACCTAATGAGAATTGGCCACATACACCAATAACTAAGTTTAATGATACAGCTAAAATAATATTAATAAAGATATTATATAGAGTAATTGAATAATAAGATCCAATAATTCCAACTTTCATTAAAATAGTTAAAACCACAAAAGATACAATAGACAGTACAAGCCAAGCAAGATTTGCCTTATTCAATAATTCTTTACGCATGACTTACACCTTCTCTCTTACATTCTTACCTAATAAACCGGCTGGTTTCAAGATTAGAATTAAAATCAATATAATGTAGACAATCGCATCTTTATACAAAGAGCTTCCATAAGCCGTAACCATAGTTTCTGCAATACCAATAAATAAACCACCAATCATAGCTCCCGGAATACTTCCAATACCACCAAATACAGCAGCGATAAATGCTTTTAATCCTGGCGTCATACCCATCAATGGATTGATTGAATTATAGTAAATACCAACTAAAACGCCGGCAACACCTGCTAAAGCAGAACCTAAAAGGAATGTAAATGAAATCGTTTTATCTACATCGATACCCATCAAACGTGCAGCATCTTCATCGACACTTACAGCACGCATGGCACGTCCCATTTTTGTCTTTTGAACAATAAACTGCAATACAACCATTAAAATAATCGTAATCACGAAAATATATACTTGTTGCATCGTAATGGTGACAGGTCCTAAATGAAAAGATGCACTCGTTAATAATTTAGGATAGGTTCTTACTTCACTACCCATGATATATTGTGTTGCATACTCCAAGACATAACTTACACCAATAGCTGTAATCAATGCAGTAATTCGAGTCGCATGACGAAGTGGCTTATAGGCGATGCGCTCAATCAATACACCTACAACACCACAAAAAACCATTGAAATCAATAATGCAGGAATAAATCCTAAACCACAATATGTTGTTATTAGAAATGCACAATAAGCTCCTAACATATAGATATCTCCATGTGCAAAGTTAATCAATTTAATAATTCCATAAACCATGGTGTATCCCAAGGCAATCAATGCGTAAATACTTCCTAAGGATAGACCATTGACTAGTTGTTGTAAAAAAGCTGTCATATTAACCTCCTTATTAAAAAAGAGGGGGAATTGTTCCCCCTTTGAACAAAGACTTATTTATTTGGATCTACTGAAACGGCTTCAGTTTGAACACCATCAACTAAGTTAACAACTAATACAGATTTCTTAGGTGAATGTGTCTTATCAAATGTGAATGAACCAGTTAAACCTTCAAATTTAGTATCGGCAATCGCCTTTTGTAAATCAGCACCAGTTTTACCTGATTTTTCCAAAGCTTGTAAACCTAAGTTTGTTGCATCATAAGCTAATGCAGAGAACATATTTGGAGCTTCTCCATATTCTTCAGTATAAGCATCTACAAATGCTGTTAAAGTATCACTTGCGTTAACTGTAGTATAAGCAGTTGAATAGTAGCAGTTATTTAAGTTTTCTTTACCTGCAAGTTCTGCTAATTTTTCTGATTCAAATCCATCAGCACCTAAAATTGTGCAATCCATACCAGCTTCACGAGCTTGTTTAATAATCAAACCAGCTTCTGAATAATAACCAGCAATGAATAATACATCTGCACCTTTATCTTTTACTTTTGTGATGATACCAGCAAAGTCAGTATCTTTAGCGTTATAACTTTCTGTAGCTATAACTTCTCCACCCAAATCTTCAAATTTTTGTGTAAATACTTTAGTAAGACCTTTTCCATAATCACTTACTTCGTTGATGATAACAGCTTTTTTCTTACCTAAGTTTTCATATCCAAATTTAGCCATTGCCTTACCTTGATATGAATCTTCGAAACAAATACGGAACGCATATTCATAAGGAGAATCCCCATTCATTGTTGCATCCACCTGAGTAGCAGATGGTGAAATGACTGGAACTTGGTTTTGATCAGCTACTGGATATGTAGCAATTGAAGCACCTGAAGTTGCTGGTCCTACAACGAATGCCACCCCATCTTCAGTCATCAATTTTGTAGCTGCTGAAGTAGATTCACTCGCATCTCCTTTATTGTCCATTTTGACAGCTTTGACTTTATATTTTGAATCCTTGTTTTCATTGTATTGTTTGATTGCTAGTGATGCCCCTTTATACTCAGCTTGACCATAAGAAGCTACAGCACCAGATAATTCATAGTTCAAGCCAACCTTGACTGTATCTCCCTCTTTTAATTCAGTTGCGGCTGTTCCTCCACCAGAACTACATCCGACTAACATACTTAATGCAACAGCACTAGAAGCAAACGTTTTTAATAATTTACCTTTCATAATCTATACCTCCCTCGAGTTGTACAGATATAATAACGCAACCCGAAAACGTTTTCAAGTGCTTTTTACATTTTATTACAATTAATTTTACATTAATTTTACATTTTACATTTCTTACACCCGTTTTCTTAGCACAAAAAAAATAGCCAAAGTTATAAAACCTTAGCTATTCATTCAACTATTAATACATTCCCTGAGGCATTGCAGGAGCTGGTTCGTCCTTATCAATTTTTGCGACTCCAGCCTCTGTTGTTAAGAACAAGGCTGAAATACTAGAAGCATTCATCAATGCATTACGAGTTACTTTTGTTGGATCAATGATACCAGATTCAATCATATCTACCCATTTACCATTCTTCGCATCAAATCCTACATTTTCATCAGCTTCTTTTTGTCTTTCAACAATCTCTTCACTGTTATATCCAGCATTATCAGCAATCTGTGCAATTGGAGCCAACAATGCATCAAATACAACTTTAATACCTTTTTGTACATCAACTACATCTGACTTTACTTCATCTTTCAAAGCTACATAAGCCTTTACTAAACAAGCTCCACCACCTACGACAATACCTTCACTAACAGCTGCACGAGTTGAGTTCAATGCATCTTCAATACGAAGTTTCTTTTCTTTCAATTCACTTTCTGTTGCAGCACCTACTTTAATGATCGCAACACCATTTGATAATTTACCTAAACGCTCTGCCATACGTTTCTTATCATAATCACTAGTAGTGTTCTCCATTTGTGCTTCAATTTCAGCTACACGAGCAGCCACTTCTTCTTTACTTCCAGCTCCACCAATCATTGTCGTATTATCTTTTGTGACAACAATCTTCTTAACTGTACCTAAATCCGACAACTGCATATCTTTCAATTCCATATTCAAATCTTTTGAATAGAATTTGGCACCTGTCATAATCGCAATATCCTGCAACATTTCTTTTTGGTTATCACCAAAACCAGGAGCTTTTGTAGCCACTACATTGAATGTTCCACGAAGTTTATTTAATGCCAAAGTAGAAACCACTTCATTTTCTAAATCTTCCGCAATAATCAATAGTGCACGATTTACCTGAACCAATTGTTCAAGTAAAGGTAAGATTTCTTGAATGTTTGTGATCTTTTGGTCTGTTACCATGACATAAGCATTTTCCATTGTAGCTTCCATCTTCTCACGATCACTGACCATATATGGAGAAACATAGCCCTTGTCATACTGCATACCTTCACTGATTTCAAGTTCTGTTTCAAATCCTTTTGAATCATCTGTTGAAATGACACCATCACGACCAACTTTTTCCATCGCATCCGCAATGATCTTACCAATTTCTTCAGATCCCGATGAAATTGTCGCTACATTGGCAATATCTTTACTACTTTCTACTTTCTTAGACACGGACAAAATATATTCACTAACAGCCTTAGCTGCTTTTTCGATACCTTCACGCATCAACACTGGATTGGCTCCACGATCCACTTGACGCAAACCATTTTCAATCATACTTTGAGCTAAAATTGTAGCTGTTGTTGTACCATCACCGGCTGTATCATTTGTCTTATTGGCAACTTCATATACCAATTTAGCACCCATATTTTCAAACTTATCTTCCAATTCAATTTCTTTGGCAATACTTACACCATCGTTTGTGATCAATGGTGATCCATATTCCTTTTCAAGAACAACATTACGTCCTTTAGGACCTAAAGTAACACGAACTGCATTTGCTAATGTGTTGACACCTCTTAACATTGATTCACGAGCATCTTTTGAAAAACGTACTTCTTTAGCCATAATTCATTACCTCCTACTTACTTACTGCAATGATATCTTCATCTTTGATAACAATGAATTCTTCGTCATCGATTTTCATTGTAGTTCCTGAATATTCTTTATATAAAACTTTATCTCCACAAGCATATCCAGCATCTTTAACATCTGCACCAATACTTGCGACAACTGCAAGCTTTGACTTTTCTTTACCACTTGTCAAAATAATTCCACTTGCGGTAGTTTTTTCTTCTTTCTCTTTCTTTAATAAAACATAATCATGTAAAGGTTGTAACATAAAATCATCCTCCTTTTAGCACTTAGCACTTCTAATTGCTAATTACTATTATACTCACTTTTAGCACTGATGCAATAAGTTTGCTAAAATTTAACAAAAGAAAATGGCGAGGATTACTCGCCATATACATGAATTCTATTAATTGCTCTTTCCAATGATAACTGAGCTCTTTTTAGATTTGTATTTGAATCTTTTTTCTCTAAACGCGCTTTAGCACGTTCCATTGATTTTTTTGCACGCTCAAGATCGATATCTTTTTTTCCTTCGATCGCATCAGCTAGAATCATGCCTTCATTTTTGTTGAATTGTAAAAAGCCGCCAGAAATCGCAAAGATTTCTTCTTCATCATTTTCGTTTTTCAAAACAAGCTTACAAGGTACCAAAGAAGCAAAGATAGGCATGTGATTGGGTAAAATTGTAGTTTCTCCAACCACCGTCTTTACATGGATGCTCTTGACTTCCTGCTTTAAATATTCGCCTTTTGGTGTTACTACTTTAAAAGCAATCATGACTATTCACCAGCCATTTTTTTAGCTTTTTCCTGTGCTTCTTCAATTGTTCCAACAAACATGAATGCTTGTTCTGGAAGATCATCAAATTCACCTGCTAATAAGCGTTCGAAACTACGAATTGTATCTTCCAAAGGTACATATTTTCCAGGAATACCAGAGAATACTTCGGCAACGTTAAATGGTTGAGACAAGAAGTTACGAACACGACGTGCACGGTTAACAACTTTCTTATCTTCTTCGCTTAATTCATCCATACCTAAGATGGCAATGATATCCTGTAAATCTTTATATCTCTGTAGAATATTTTGAACTCCACGAGCTACTTTATAGTGCTTTTCACCAACTACAAGTGGATCCAAAATACGTGAACTTGATTCAAGTGGATCTACGGCAGGATAAATACCTAATGCTGCAATATCACGGTCTAATACCGTTTTGGCATCCAAGTGAGAGAATGTTGTTGCTGGAGCTGGGTCAGTCAAGTCATCCGCAGGCACATAAATAGCCTGTACAGAAGTGATTGAACCATCTTTTGTTGATGTGATTCTTTCTTGCAACTGTCCCATTTCTGTAGCTAATGTAGGTTGATATCCAACGGCACTAGGAACACGTCCTAATAAGGCACTAACTTCAGATCCTGCCTGTGTAAAACGGAAGATATTATCAATAAATAATAATACATCCTGGTGTTCTACATCACGGAAATATTCTGCCATTGTTAGGCCTGTTAATCCAACACGCATTCTAGCTCCTGGACTTTCATTCATCTGTCCATAAACCAATACGGTTTTATCTAATACGCCGCTGTCTTTCATCTCGTGATACATATCATTTCCTTCACGAGTTCTTTCTCCAACGCCTACTACAACGGATTTACCACCATGTTCTTTGGCAATATTGTGGATCAACTCCTGAATCAATACGGTTTTACCTACTCCGGCACCACCGAACAATCCAATCTTACCACCCTTTGCGTAAGGACATAGTAAGTCAATAACTTTAATACCTGTTTCCAATGGTTCGCTTGTTGTACTTTGTTCATCAAATGCAGGTGCTTTTCTATGAATTGGCATAGTTTGCGCATCTACATCACCTAAACCATCAATTGGTTTACCCAAAACATTAAACATACGACCCAATACATTTTCTCCAACAGGAGCTTGAATTGGTTTTCCTGTATCAATGGCATCCATACCACGAACCAAACCATCCGTACTCCCCATCGCAATACAACGTACTCGATCAGCACCGATATCTTGTTCGACTTCTACAATTAGATTCTCTTCATTTGGGCGTTCAATTTCAATTGCCGTTAATAAATCTGGTAAATTATTCTGTGAAAATTGAATATCCACAACCGGACCAATGATCTCAACGACTTTTCCAATATTTTGACTCATGTTTACCCTCCTTTATGAAAGTGCATTTGCACCACCGACAATTTCAGTAATTTCTTGCGTGATAGCACCTTGACGTACACGGTTATAGGCAAGTTCAAGGTTATTCTGCAATTCTTCTGCATTGTCAGTTGCACTCTCCATTGCCATTCTTCGAGAAGCCTGTTCACTTGTTTTACTCTCTAGATAACGAGAATAAAGGATTGATTTTGTAACCATGGGAATCATGTTTTGTAACATTGTTTCCTTATCCGGTTCAAAAATCATGTCCGCATGCATACCTGACTTCTTTTCTTCCTGAGGTTTAGATACAGGTAAAACTGTTTCTAAAGTAGGAACAAATGTCAATGTGTTTTTATAGTGCGTATATAAAATTTGAATTTTTGAAATTTCTTTCTTTTCAAACAAGTCTAATGCATCCTGCATACATTTCGATAAAGCATTATATACATCATCCTCGTCAAGATCACTTAATACATTTTTAACGTTGTAGTTTCTTTTTGAAATCCATGCAGAACCACGAATCCCTATCATAACTACATGATCCTTTTCAGAAAACTCATCCTGTATCATACGATATACATTGGCATTATAGCCACCACAAAGTCCCATATCACTTGTGATCACAAAGATAAAACTTGGCTTTCCTTGATTCTCATTTAAATACATAGAATCATCTCCAGCACTACGAAGTACCATTGTGAATAGTTCTTGAAGACCTTGTGCATAACTACGGTTTTCTTCCATAATTTGTCTTTGTCTAGTTAATTTACTTGAAGCAATCAGCTGCATTGCTTTTGTGATTTTTTTAGTTGAACTAACGGAACTGATTCGAGCCTGAATAGCCTGTCTACTCTGTGCCATGTTGCGCACCCTTTTCTAGTGCATATTGTTTTGCGTATGCATCCAAAGCCTTCTTGATATCCGCTTCTAATTCATCGTCAATTGCCTTTTTCATTTCAATTTGATCTAGAACATAAGGATATTCACGATGTACATACTCCAACATTCCTTGTTCAAATTCACCAACTTGATCTACTTCAACAGGTTTTAAATATCTATTTTTTGCAGCATACAAAGATAATACTTGTTCAGGCACTGTTAATGGTGAATATTGTTTTTGAATCAATAATTGAGTTAATCTTGCACCATGATCCAATACGTCTTTTGTACTCGCATCCAAATCTGAACCAAACTTCGCAAAAGATTCCATTTCACGATATTGAGCTAGTTCAAGCTTTAATGAACCAGAAACCTGTTTCATAGCTTTTGTCTGTGCAGCACTACCTACACGACTTACACTTAAACCACTATCTACACTTGGACGAACACCTTCATTAAACATATCTGTTTTCAAGAAGATCTGTCCATCCGTAATTGAAATTACGTTTGTAGGAATATAGGCAGAAATATCTCCGGCCTGTGTTTCAATAATTGGTAAAGCTGTTAATGATCCACCACCATAATTCTCATTTAAACGAGCAGCACGCTCTAATAAACGTGAATGTAAGTAGAATACATCTCCAGGATACGCTTCACGTCCAGGAGGACGACGAAGAAGTAAAGACAGTGTACGGTAAGCTACGGCATGTTTCGATAAGTCATCATAAACAATTAATACGTCTTCTCCGTTTTCCATCCATTCTTCACCCATTGCACAACCTGCATAAGGTGCAATATATTGTAATGGTGCTGCTTCAGATGCAGTTGCCGCTACAATTGTAGTATATTCCATAGCTCCGTGTTGTTTTAATTTTTCAACAATTTGAGCTACAGTACTTGCCTTTTGACCAATCGCAACATAAATACATTTTACATTTTGACCTTTTTGATTCAAAATCGTATCGATTGCGATTGCTGTTTTACCTGTTTGACGATCCCCAATGATCAACTCACGCTGACCACGTCCAATTGGAATCATAGAGTCAATAATTTTTAAACCCGTTTGTAATGGAACAGATACACTCTTTCTTGTCATTACACCTGGGGCAACACGTTCTACTGGACGTGTTCTATCTGTTTTGATTTCACCTAAACCATCAATCGGTTGTCCTAATGCATTGACAACACGACCCATCAAACTATCACCAACTGGAACTTCAATGATGTGACCTGTACGTTTTACAACGTCACCTTCTTTGATATCTGAATTATCACCTAGTAATACGACACCTACTTGTTCGTCTTCTAAGTTCATGACCATACCATATACATCGTGAGGGAATAACAACAATTCACTCATCATGGCATTTTTCAATCCATATACCGTTGCGATACCATCGCCTACTGTTAGGATAGTACCACTTTCATTCATTTCAAGATCCTGGTCGATACTTTGAATCTGAGCTTTGATTAATTTTGAAATCTCTGCTGGATTTAAACTCATCATATCACCTGCTTATCTATTAATTGCTTCCTTCATTGCGTCAATCTTCGCAACGACCGTATTATCCATCACCAAATCATTTGCCTGTACTTTAATACCTGCAATCAAAGATGGATCCACTTGCACCTCTAGTTCAAGTGTCTTATTCATTTTTTTCTCTAACATTTCTTTCAATCTTGATAATTGATCTTCATCTAGTTTAGATGCACTCGTCACTTTGACGATTTCAATTCTATGTTTCTTTCGATAACACTCTTCATAGGCATCACTGATTTTATCAAGATGAGAAAGTTCATTATGCTCATTTAACACAAGCAAGAAACGAAATACAGTTGTATCTAATTCGGATTCGAAAGCTGTTTGGATGATTTCTTTTTTCTTTACTCGAGGAATACTTGGATGTGCAAGAATTTTAGACAATTCAGGCACTGAAGTAATCACTTGCGCTACTTGTTTTAGCTCTGACATCCAATCCATTTCTTGCTTTGGATCTTGTGCTAATTCAAATAGAGCCTGGGCATAAGGCGTGTAATCTACCATTGTTTATCGCCTGCCTGTTCAATAAAATCTTCCACAAATTGCTTCTGTGTTTCTTCATCCATTTCTTTTTTGATCAACTGACTCGCTGCACTTAAAGCAACATCGCTAATTGCTTTTTTCATTTCTTTTTGAGCGTCACGCTTCTGACGTTCGATATCTTCATTTGCGTTTTTCTTAATACGCAAAGCTTCGTCATTTGCTTCTTTTATAATCTGCTGTTTTTCTTGATCCGCATGTGCTCTAGCTGAAACAAGAATGGTATGAGCTTCTTGCGATACATTACGCAATTTTTCATCATACTGATCTTTAACATCTTCAGCCTGCTTTTTAATAGCTACTGAAGAATCGATATTTTCTTGAATTAAATCTTGTCGTTTTTGAATTAATGTTAGTAATTTTTCCCAAAAGAATTTTTTGGCAAACATTACAATCAAAAAAGTAGAAATACAAACTAAAACAACATCGGTCAATGAAATTCGCAAATAATTGTCAATATTAAAGTCAATCATTACCGATTCTCCCAATCATTAACCTTTGATGAAAATCAATAAAATCGCAATGATCAAAGAATAGATACCTGTTGTTTCGGCTAAGGCGATACCTAATACCATGATTGATTGAATTTTACTTGCTGCATCTGGGTTACGACCAACACTTTCTGCACCTTTACTAGCTGCAATACCCTGACCAATACCAGGACCTAAACCAGCGATCATCGCAATACCTGCACCTAAGCAAGCCATACCACGTACGAAAAATTCATTAAACATTTTATTTTCCTCCTATTTATTAATCTTCTTGAATAGCCACTTGCTGTCCTAAGAAGAACGAGCTTAGTGTAAAGAAGATATACGTTTGAATTACACCTGAGAATATATCAAAATACATATGTAAAAATGGCGTTATTAATAAGCCTAATAATCCGACTGGCATTAACATTTTAATCAATGTATACACCAACATAGAAATGATATATCCTGCCAAAATATTACCAAATAAACGCATCGTTAATGAGATAGGCAACGCCAACTCACCTATGACATTTAATGGTGTCAACAAGAACATCGGCTCTGTCAACTCTTTCATTCGCGCTAATAATCCACCTTTTTTAATACCATTACCTTGGATCATCAACCACATAGTGACAGCCAATGTCGCATTAAAACTTACATTGCTCGTTGGATTTTGAAGTCCAATCAAACCAATTAAGTTACTTACAATCATCATCACAGTCAAAGTACCAAACAATGGAACATACTTCTTTGTTGTTTCCCTTAAGTTATCTTTAATTATGTAAAGTACTAAGTTGTAGATCTCCTCACAAATATACACAATCCCTTTACTAGCTTTTGAAGGATCTTGTTTTTCAATTTTCTTCCCCGCAAAGTAGAAGAAGAACGCAAAGAAAACACAAATTCCAAGCCATACAAGAATAGATTGCTGAATCTGTAAAGAGAACTTTCCAATGTGAATGATAATTGCACTTACATCACTCATGGAAATCCTCCTTTTCTTTTAGTGCATATAACAGGATTGCTCCTTTATTGCACATAAGCCCAACAAGAACTGCCAAAATCGGAAACTCCATTAATTGACAAATGACCAGAACTAGACCATACATAAGATATCTCTTCATATATTCTTGTGTACCTATCTTTTTTCCAGCTACTTCATCTGTTGGGATATTTAAAGCCATTTGAACAATTTTACGATATCCAGCTAAACCAGTCAGACACCCAATCCAAACCGCAATAAATACACGAATCATTTGGGAATGAAAAATAATTGCACAAACCAAAGAGCAAAACAAACTAAATATCAAAGTATACTTTACTATTTTTTTATTCATTTGCTGCATTGTTCTACCTCGATTTTTTTATCAATAAAATAATACTTCCAATAATACTGTACATTAAACCTATAATCACAAATAAAGGCGTAGTATGTAACCAGCCATCAATATTATAACCAATAAGGCCAAATATGAGCATGCTTGTGCATAACATTCCCGAAAAAGCGTAAGGTTTCATCAATTACTTCGTACCGAAAATACGATCTCCCGCATCTCCTAAACCAGGAACAATATATCCATGTTCATTTAAATGGTCATCTAATGAAGCTAAGTAAATATCTACATCTGGATGTGCTTCTTCAACTGTTTTAACACCTTCAGGTGCACCAACTAAACAAACCAACTTCACATTTGTAGCTCCCTGTTTCTTAACCATATCGATTGCTGCTACACTAGATCCACCAGTTGCCAACATTGGATCTACTACAATTGTGATCGCATCTTCTAAGTTCTTTGGATATTTTTCAAAATAAGTATGTGGCTCTAACGTTTCTTCATCACGATACATACCAACATGCGCAATTTTTGCGGTTGGAATCAAATCTTGAATTCCATTTACCATACCCAATCCAGCACGTAAAATTGGCACAATCACGACTTTTTTAGCCAATTCATAACCAGTGTACTGACAAATTGGTGTTTCGATTTCAATTGGATTCAAAGGCAAATCACGTGTGATTTCATAAACCATTAATCCACCAATTTCATCTAAGTTTTGACGAAAATCTTTCGTTCCCGTTTCTTTTTTTCGCATAACTGTTAATTTATGCTTAATCAACGGATGATCAATAACTTTTAACATTTAAATTACCTACCTTTATAGTCATAATTATAACATTCTTATTCGCAATAGAAAACACTGAAAGAAAGGGTTTCCACCAAATCTTTCAGTGCTTAATTATATAGATATTCTGTTTTTTTATCATTAAACATTTCTATTCAATTGTCAAAATTTCAAACTGCTTTGCCGCTCTTACATCAATTCCAGAAGGATGTAAGTCCTTTCGCAATAGTACATTCGAAAATGTGTCCAATGCTAGATCTTGCGTATTTGCCTCTTCACTCAAATGAGCAAGAACAATATTTTTTGTCTTCGCATTGATCAAGGAAGTTAAATTTAAACTTGAATCTTCATTATTCAAATGCCCATTATCACTCAGAATACGCTGTTTTAAAAACATTGGACGCTTTGTATGCATCAAACGATCCACATCGTGATTGCTTTCAAAGATATAATGGTCTGCATTCGCAATATATGGCTTGATTTGATTTGGCACATAACCTGTATCTGTTACATACACAAGCTTTTCTTTATCCGACTCTACCACAAACCCAATGGTATGTGGGGAATCATGCGACAAGCCTAAAAATTGAATACTCAAATCTTTGATAATCAATTTCTGATTCGGTGCTACATCATGTTTATCTAAGGCATCCTTTAAATCACAATAAGAATATACATCCAAATGATTGAAATGTTTTAATTGCGAAACATGATCCGAATGCGCATGACTAATCAAGACACCATTTGTATCATCCACACAAGCTCCAACCTTTTTAAAACTTTCCATTAAATATTTTTTTGTTGAACCACAATCAATCAACAATTGCGTATCTTCATGACGAATCAAACAACTATTGCCTTTTGAACCACTACACAACAAATCAATGCGCATAAATATCATCTCCAGAAGCTTCTAAATTTGTAAAACGAGATATATTCTTTTCAAAAGCCAATTGAATCTTTCCAATTCCACCATTACGATGTTTTGCCAAAGACAAGTCTACAACTTCGGTTTCTTCTTGCGATTCCTTATCTTTGTCATAATAATTACTACGATATAAAAACATTACGATATCGGCATCCTGCTCGATTGATCCAGATTCACGTAAATCGGATAATTGTGGTTCATGATCCGTTCTTTCTTCAACCTTACGAGAAAGCTGAGAAAGCGCAATAACTGGACATTCCATTTCTTTTGCCAAAATCTTTAGGTTACGCGAAATATCACTGACCTCCTGTTGACGAGAATCGGCACGCGTTCCCGTAATCAGCTGCAAGTAATCAATTACAACTAAAGAAATGGAGCCATTTTCACTCTTTAATTTACGACACTTTGAAAATATCTGAGATACCTTGATACTACTTGTATCATCAATATAAATCTTTCTTTCACTCAAATGTGAACCTGCCTCATATAAACGAGACATTTCTTCATTTGTCAATTTACCACTACGAAGCTTATCCGAATATACCTGAGATTCAGAACTCATTAAACGCTTCATCATCGAATCACTAGGCATTTCCAGTGAGAATATCGCAACAGCTCCTTCATTACGTTTCGCAACTTGAGCTGCAAAATTTAAGGCCAAGGCACTCTTTCCCATGGCCGGACGAGCTGCAAGAATAATTAAATCACCTCGCTGAAAACCATTCGTCATACGGTCCAACAAGACATAACCCGTTTCAATTCCAGTTACACCTTTCATCGTACGAAGTTCTTTTAATTCATTAATAACACGGGTAACAATTTCTTCACTCGATTCAAATTCGCTTCCCCTACGATGTCTAGTTACATCCATAACTAGACGTTCAGCATCATCTAATACTGTATCTATATCTTCACCAGATGAATAGCCTTCTTCACTAATTTTATCCGCAACATAAATCAATCTTCTCAATTGCGCCTTGTTTTTGATTGTTTCAATATAAGATCTTGATGTTGCACTCGAAATTGCTGAGTCTGCCAAACGAATAATATAATCGGCTCCTTGACTAGACTCTAACTGATCTGTTTCCTGTAAACGATTGACCACCGTATTCATATCAATAGGCTGACCATTTTCATGAATTGTACAGATAGCCTGATAAATCTGTTGATGAGAAGGCAAATAAAATTCTTCTGCATGTAGATCGAGTTCCTGACAATCTTGAATGACTTTAGGATATACCATTAAAGAGCCAAGCACAGATTGTTCCAAGGAAACTGCGTTAGGCATTTCACGAGACATATTATGCCTTTTCGCTTACATGAACAACGATTTCTCCAATCACTTGTCCACGATATAGATCCACAGGAACACGAGTCACACCTAAAGATGCGATAGATTGTTCCAATTGAAGTTTTCTTTTATCTACACGAATTCCTTTTTTAGATAAAGCTTCCACAATTTGCTTACTAGAAACAGAACCAAAAGTAGCTCCATTTTTACCTGTACTCAAAGTAAACTCCAAAGTAATACCCTTTAAAGTTTCACTCAAAGCTTCAGCTTCTTTTTTTAACTCAGCCTCATGTTCAGCTCTTTCTTCCATTTGTTTATCTAACACTTTGGCAGAACCCTTTGTATACGCAATCGCTGATTTATTCTTGAATAAGAAATTTCTTGCGTAGCCATCACTCACCTCAACTACATCATCTTTCTTTCCTAATTTACGAATATCTTTAAGCAATATTACCTTCATTTTTAAGTTCCTCCTCTATACACTTTAAGATCATATCCTTCATCTGTTGCACGGATACATCTTCTCTTTCGACAGCAGCCGCACTAAAGTGGCCACCACCATTTAATTTTTCCATAATCTTTTGAACATTATAAGACCCATCACTACGTGCACTTACCGCAACGGCATTCGGATTTGTCCTTACCTTTGCGATGGTAAAACTAGCAACACAACCTTTAATCAATAATAAAGCTTGCGAAACCTGAGCCATCATTGTCTTATCTAATGTTTCATCATCAATCGCTGCAATCATAAAATGATTGTAGTAAGGTTTTGCCTGCTGAATCAATGCATTCTTCATAGAGAAATACAAATAGTCTTCACACAAAGCTTTTTCAGCACGATTTGTGTTAGCTCCCCAATTTTGTAGGGCAGCTGCAGCTTCAAACGTACGAGCATCCGTATGCATTTTAAAACGATTTGTATCCACTAAAATACCCAAATACATAATCGTCGCTTCCATTTCATAAATAGGGATATGATTTGGAATGTTCTGAAGCAATTCAACAATTAATTCACACGCTGAACTTGCGCTACTTTCAACATATGTCAACAAGGTATTCTTAACAAACGTATCACTACGTCTATGATGATCAATCACAAGGATACGATTGCATCGATCCACAAATTCTTTGGCACTTGATATTGCAGGAATACCATGATCAGCCATAATCAATAGATCTTTATTATAATCAATAGAATCCATTGCCTCATCTGGTGTAATCAAAGTATGTCTTTCTTGAATGACAGTACTAAATGAATTCATCATTTCTTGAAGCTGCTCATCTCTAGGAACATCCTTTAAAACAATATAGACTTCCTTGCCTAACGCATGTACCCAGCTAGATAAGGCAAGACACGCTCCCATACAGTCAAAGTCACTCATAACATGTCCTGCAATATAAACACGATTCGATTCCATAATAGCTTCTTGAATAGATTGTGCCATAATACGTACACGCACTTTAGAACGTGTTGAACTTGTTTCTGAGTTTCCACCCACAAATTGAACCGTTCCTCCACTTGAACGAATCGCTGCCTGATCTCCACCACGACTTTGTGCCAATTCAATCAATTCATTGACCATATCATCTAGTACCGTAAAATCATTGGATCCATACGCAAAAGCCATACTTAACGTAATAGAAACATCTAATTTATTTGCCTCATCCTTGATAAGTTGTAAAATAGTAAAATTCTGCTTGCGCACTTCTGTTAAGATTTCTTTATTCAAAATTACCAAGAAACGATCCGAACGCAAACGTCTGACAAACATCTTGTTGTCTTTGGCCCACGTTACTAAAGCAGCTCTTAAATGCGTATTGATTTGGGCCATGATCTCTTCATTTTCATAAGACTGATATTCCATATAATTATCTAACTGCAATAACCCAACAACTATTTCATTATCTAGATACTGCTGACGCATATTATAGTAATCTGTAATGTCCTTCACATATAAAATTTGAGCATCTCTTTTTCTTGTAATTTCGTAAATTCGACCTTCCGATTTTCCAATCACCATATCCACATCATCATCAAACAAAGTACGGATATTACTGATCCAGCTTGTTAATTTACTGTTAGTCAACGTAATGCCCTTTTCTTTAAAGAAAGGTGAAGCCCACGTTACAATATATTCTTCGTTGTAGGTTAAAATACCAACATCACCAAAATTCAAGGCATCTTTGGCGTCTTTACCTAAAACTCTTGAAATATCTACTTCTGTTTTCATTCCATGTTCTTTTAAAGATTTCCAGAAGCCAAAGAAAGCACAGACAAAAACAATCCATACAATCAAAACGGCTATCATATATATATATTCTTTCTTTAAAAACAACAGGATTGATAGTATAAGGCCTAAAGCTAGACCTGTAACGCATAGACTACGCCACTTTTCAAACTGTTTCATATAGAAAACCTCTATTCTTTTCGGGTAGTGTCAAAAATCAACATTTTGATACAAATACAACTACCTTGATTTATTTGTATTTATCTTTAAGTTGTTTCCC
>NZ_CAKVMR010000021.1 GCF_934772795.1 uncultured Holdemanella sp. | reverse complement strand
ATTCTTGTAGAGTATAAACAATTTATTCAAATTTCGATCTTCCCATACCGAGTTTTTCATAAATTCTTTACACTACCCTTTTGTTGCGAAAACGTTTTCCTATCTTCATTATATTCCTATTGTATTTTTTTGCAAGCGTTTCATGATTTAATTTATATTGCATATTTTTGAAACAATGTTAAAATTATGTTGGGTGATAATTATGATACAACTAACAAAAAAAGAAAGAAGTGTTATGGACATTCTATGGGACAGTCACATTGAAATGTCAGCAAGTGAAATTAGAGAAACCTCTAATGAAGAATTAAGTATTTACACGATCCAACAAGCTTTGCGCCACTTATTAGAAGTGCATTTTATTGAAGTGTACGACATTGCCTTCAACAACAAATCTTTAACACGTAAGTATAAGCCACTCGTATCACAAGCTGAATATGTAGATTCTTTTATCAACAATGATACAAGACTTCAATTAGCCAGTAACTTTGTTAATAATACGGATGATTTAAAAGAATTAGAAAAGCTTCAAAAACTCATCGAGAAAAAATTAAGAGCATTAAAATGACATTTTCTCTGACTTCATTCTTCTCCGGATTATGCAGTGTTACTTTATTCATAATGTGTTTTGGATTTATACTACGACATAAAAAGGCATATAAATACTTTCGTACAGATGCACTCTTATTAATCATATGCCTGATTTTTATTCGCTTGCTGTTTCCGTTTGAACATGCACATATGATCTATATTCCAATCCAAAAAGTAATGAATCCACTTTTGGATTTCTTCAATCAAACACATGTAGTAAAGCTCTTGATCTTATTGTGGCTTATAGGAAGTGCAATCTTTTTGATCTACTTTGTAAAAGATTATATTCATACGGAATATATCTATAAAAAAATAAAGCTCCTCTTTTGCAAATGGGTGGTAATTATCCGCTTATTTACTGTGCTTAGAGCTCATTGCATCCCGATATCGCACTTTTTTTGGCGACAAGATTGTCAATTCTATAAATTTTAACACCTTATCATACTTGTCCTTTGGCTCATTCATAATGGACCAAAATAGATTCAGCCAGTCTTGGAGGTGCTCTCTATCATAAGCTCCATGATTTCTTATAAATTGTTTTAACGGTAAATGAAGGCTATTGACTGGATATAAGGGATTGTCTTTATCCGATAATCCCTTTGTTTCTTTTGTTAGGTGTCTGGCTAACGAAATTGCTCACATTTCTATTCACCACCCATTTGCAAAAGAGGAGCTAAAAATAATTAAGCAAAGTCAAATTGTTGGATATAGACAAGCTTATCCTGTATATAAATCGAATTTGATCTATGGACCTTGTGTGATTGGATTACACAAAACTATTTTACTTCCTGAAACTGATTATTCAGAATCGGATTTAAATTCAATCCTCGCGCATGAAAGTTACCACATCAAGAAGAATCACAATCTAATCAAAGGCATATTAAATCTTATTTGTTGCATGTACTGGTGGTTTATCCCCATATATTTCTTCAGAAGATATATTTTCCTATATTTAGAAATGAAAACCGATGATTCTATAATCCAAAATCTTGATGAAAAAGAAAGCTTTGCCTATATGCAGACTCTGATTCAAATTCAGAAGCAACGCTCTCAGAAATCATTCACATCCTATATTTCTTCAAATGGATTCATTCTTAATTACCGAATCCATTACATGATGAGAGGTCTACACAAAAAGAAAACAAATGCTTTTATTTTGGTTTCAACAGTATTGATCTGTTTCTTATCTACCTTTATAAATATTTCTGGATATTATACAAATACTGAGTTAACAGAAAATACTTTTGAAATTACAAATTCAAATGCATATATATTCGAAAACAAAAACAATCCTCCATCCTTATTATTTTATTTAGATAACCAATATATCTTAGGTGGATATACCAATTTAAAAGAAATACAAGACGAACAAAAACTGCCAACATATAAAGATCTTGGAAAAACCCGAAACATTCAATCAATCACAAATACACAGAATACAGTCATCAAGAATTCAAAACAAACTACTTACCGATGGAAATATAAATTAGAAGATGGTTATGTATACAGAAGGCTGTATAATGCATGTAAAAACACTTGGGTATCCGATTGGATGTCAGCCTGAAATTTATAACGAAGATTACCACAGTCTTCGTTTTTTTATTAAAAATCACATGGATTTCTACCCGTGAATTATCGAAAACCGATAATTCATTCAATAATTTATGTACTCATTTTGTACTCACAGCCAAAATCAGCATATAAAAAAGTCCTTATATAAAGGACTTTTGACGTTTATTGAATTATTCGAACTCTATTGTTCCAGGAGGCTTACTAGTAAGGTCATACATTACACGATTGACTCCACGAACCTCATTGATAATACGAGACATAACTTTATTTAATACTTCATATGGAATCTGAGCTGATTCTGCAGTCATAAAGTCAATTGTATTAACGGCACGTAAAGCGATGGCGTAATCATATGTTCTTTCATCACCCATAACACCTACTGAACGCATGTTTGTCAATGCTGCAAAGTATTGACCGATTGAACGATCTAATCCAGCATTTGCGATTTCTTCACGATAGATTGCATCTGCATCTTGGACGATTTTTACTTTTTCTTCAGTAACTTCACCAATGATACGAATTCCTAAACCAGGTCCTGGGAAAGGTTGTCTGAATACTAAGTATTCAGGAATACCTAATTCCAAACCAGCTTTACGAACTTCATCCTTGAATAAGTCACGTAATGGTTCAATGATTTCTTTGAAATCTACATGATCAGGAAGTCCACCAACATTGTGGTGAGATTTAATTACGGCAGATTCTCCACCTAAACCACTCTCAACAACATCTGGATAAATTGTTCCTTGAACTAAGAAATCAACTTTTCCAATTTTCTTAGCTTCTTCTTCAAATACACGAATAAATTCTTCACCAATGATCTTACGTTTTGCTTCTGGTTCTTCAACACCCTTTAGCTTTTCATAATATCTTTGTTGCGCATTCACACGAATGAAGTTTAATTCATATGGACCTTCAGGACCAAATACAGCTTCTACTTCATCCCCTTCATTTTTACGAAGTAAACCATGATCAACAAATACACATGTTAATTGGTTACCAATTGCTTTTGATAATAATACAGCTGCGACAGAAGAGTCTACGCCACCACTAAGGGCACACAATACTTTTCCATCTCCAACCTTTTCACGAATCGCTTTAATTTGTTCTTCAACAAAGTTATCCATTCTCCAGTCACCACAGCATCCACAAACACCACGAACGAAGTTATATAACATTTTTGAACCTTCTTGTGTATGCAATACTTCTGGATGGAACTGAATAGCATATAATCCTTTTTCTGCATTTTCACTTGATGCGCAAGGACAGTTATCTGTATGAGACGTAATTTCAAATCCAGGTGCTACCTGTGAAATATAGTCAAAGTGTGACATCCAGCAAATTGTTTTTTCAGATACACCCTCGAAGATTTTAGAAGAAGTCTTATCAACAAGAACCTCTGTCTTACCATATTCACGGTGATCTGCTTTTTCTACTTTTCCACCCAATACATGCATCATCAATTGTGCGCCATAGCAAAGACCAAGAACTGGAATACCCAATTCAAACAATTCCTTTGAATATGTAGGTGAATCTGGTTCATAACAACTATTTGGTCCTCCAGTTAAGATGATTCCCTTTGGATTCATAGCTTTGATTTTTTCTAAATCTGTTTTATATGAATAAATTTCACAATATACATTGCACTCACGAACACGACGTGCAACCAACTGATTATATTGTCCTCCAAAATCAAGAACAATGACTAATTCTTTTTTCATTGCGTCCTCCTAATGTTTTCCTAAACAATATTATAAAGTAGCAACCAATTATTTACAACGCTTTAAATAATCAATTACTTCATTTAAATCCTTACAAGATTCTTGGATATACTCCTTCATTTCGTCATCTGGCGCAATCTGATCTTGAATAAAGATGGAATGCATCTTCGCATTGGCCGCAGCCATAATTCCATGCTTACTATCCTCTAAAACTAAACAATTTTCAGGATTTATTCCTAATCTTTCAGCAGCAGCCAAGAAAACATCTGGTGCTGGCTTTGATTTATATCCCTCTTTAGAAGAAACAATCACATTGGGACTTAACACAAAACCAGCATGCGACAAGAACTTTTTAATAGCCTGCGGATGTGAACTTGAGGCCACCGCATAAGGAATCTTATTCTCTTCAATATACTCAATTAAATTTTGTAACCCAACCATATTGGCACTACCAGGCTCTTTAAAATATCTAAAGAAATAATCCACACGCTCATCTTGAATCTCTTCCATCACCCTAGTAACACCCGGATACATCTCTTCATAAAGTGCAACCTTTCTTGAATCACAACCAATTAATGGTTCTGGAAAATAGTCTGGACAAGAAACACCCAATTCTTTAGCCTTCTCTTTAAACTCATCCTTGAACATCTTTTCCGTATTAAACATCAAACCATCCATATCAAAGATAACCGCTTTAATTTGTGGCTTTCTAAAATACTCAATCAAACACTGCGTACCCAAATCACTCATGCCACGATCCATTAGATCCACATATTCTTTGATGACACGATTTACGCCATACAAAGGAAAGTGTGCCTCATCCACCGCAATCTTTAAATCCTTCACAAAATGCTTCACATAAAAGCCAGGCGCATAATCATTCTCTAACATCTTCTTACCTTGAAAATCCAACTGTTTAGATCCTGCGGCTCCATTACGCAAGAAGCGATACACAAAAGATTCATCCACATCTTTACAATTTAAATATGACATAGCCTCACAAATACCTTGTAACGTATTCGCAATCATGATTTGGTTAGCCATCTTGACATGTTGACCACAACTTGCCTTGCCACAATACTCAATTTGTGTTCCAAACGCTTCAAAGATTTCTTTATTCGCTTCAAAATCCTCTTTATCTGCACCAACCAATACAGTTAAAGTGCCATTCTTTGCTCCCGTATCTCCACCAGTCACTGGCGCATCCAATACATGAACACCCAATTCTTTTCCTTTTGTATATAATTCTTTAGCTAATTTTGGACTTGAAGTTGTAAAATCAATACAAGTTTTACCCGCTTCAATACAACCAAAAATCACATCATATACTTCTTTAACATCACTAGGAAAACCAACCATTGTACAAATTACATCTACATTGGATGTCAAAGACACAATCGACTCTTCTAAAATAGCGCCTGCATTTTTAGCTTGTTCTACCCTTTCTGGATGTCTTGCGTATACATGAACTTCATATCCTTTATTCAATAAATGAATCACCATTGGCTGACCCATAATGCCAGCACCTATCCAACCTATTTTTCTCATTTTACTTTCTTCCCTTCACTAATATTGGAGCGGATTGCACCGCAATAAATTTCACAACTTCCAACATAAACTTAATTTCCTCTGCATTCAATTGACGAATCTCCTTCAAACCAGATAGTGCCTGTTTAAATGAAAATTCAGTTAAATCCGCAATCGTACGAATTTCCATACGATCAAACAATTCGCCAATCAAATGACAATAGCGTTCTTTTTCTTCAACCGGACGATCCAACAATAACTTATTTACATATTCCAGTAAATCATTACTCTCTTTTGTGAGTACATCACAATAATTAAAATCTTTTACATCCACACTCCACATAAGCGTATCATGTTGCGCTAAGCCTGAACCTTGGGCATCCATGATTTTTGTTTGTTCTCTATGATGTAAAACACGCCCCACAATACTATCCTTAGGAATATAGTTTGTGATCTTAGATATTTCCTCATCACCCTGCCAGAAACCATCCACAAAGCCAGGCCCATCAAAACTTTTTACACCTTCAATATATCCCTGTAGTTCTGGATTTTTTATATAGGCATACACGGCTAAATTTCCACCCTTTGAATGCCCCGTCAAATATATCTTTGGATAGACCTTCTTCTTTTTCAATCCAAACAAATAACTCGTTTCAGGAATATTTTCAATGGTTTCTTTGACATAATCCTTCGCCAAGATTTGACAAGGAAGATCCTGCTTATAAGTCATCATCAAGTTTTCTTTCCAACCCGTAATACTACTATCTGTACCACTAAAAGAAAGCACTAGAGAACCATCTGGCAACACAAGTGTTACCACACTAAATTGAATCACATCTTCATCGCTATAGACTTTTTTATAGTTCTTTAACTTTATATTTCCATAACGAATCGTATCCTGTAATGCATCAATTAAATGTGGAAGATTCATTGAAAATGTATACTTACTCTTTAATTCCTCTTCACTATATAAAGAAAGATATTTACGACATGCTTCTTCTAAAGAAACCTCATCCTTATCTACAATGCCATCCCAATCCACATAAGATAGATCGGCACATACTAACATATCCACCTCATTAAAGGGACGAATAGAAAAGTCGATATCTCTTCTTAAATGTACATAATTTAATAAGTTTTCCATAGTCAACCTCACTACAAAGATTTTACAATATACAAAAGGATTAGCCAAATGACTAACCCAATTTTTTCGATAATTTTACATAATGTTCTGCATTTGAAAGAATATCAGAAACCTGAGATTCTGAAGTGTTTTTAATAATTTTAGCCGGTACTCCCACCACAACACTCCTTTGTGGAATTACCATATTTTCAGGCACAACACAACCCGCACCAATAACACTATGCTTTCCTATATGAGCTCCATTCAACACAAGGGCACCCATACCAATAAGCACCTCATCCTCAATCGTACAACCATGCACAATAGCCCCATGACCAATCGTTACACGATCACCAATCTGAAGTGGATATCCACTATCCGTATGCAAAACACACTGATCTTGAATATTGGTTTCTTGCCCAATTTCAATCGCTTCTTCTTCACTACGAATCACAGCGTTATACCAAACACTTGAACCTTCACCAATTGAAACATTACCCAAGATGGTTGCATTACTTGCACAAGAAAAATCCTTTTTAACCTCATCCAGTCTCTTACAAAGCCAAACTACACCATGCCACACATCAAATTTCATGCCACAAGAAGGCAATGCCCCATACCATGTAAACCCATGTTTTTTATGAAAGGCAATACTTTCTTCATTCGAATCTGTAATACATGAAATGATCCAACGCATGTTTAGTTTTCTACAATCTGCTTCAAGCTGATCCAACATTTTTGAAGGCAAACCATAATGTTTTCCTTCTTTAAAATAAATAGTGAGTTCTACACAATACTTATACGCTTCCTTCGAAAAAGCAGGGTGTACATATCCATAGCCAATTAAAACATCATCATAAAGTGCTACATAAAACGGATTTGTCTTTGAAATTTCCATCATATGTTCTTTAAACACATCAAAAGAATCTGGCACAAGATCAAATATAGCCACACTTGTCTTTACATAATGCACATAGATTGGATATATACTTTCTAAATCTTTTTCTCGAAGTAAACGTAATTCCTGCATAAAAACCTCCTATTGGATTTCTAAACTTGAATCGGCAGTCAAGCTTGCATCTGCTCTTCTACCAGAAAGATATGCGATCGTTCCAGCAACACCGATCATGCTCGCATTATCTGTACAACAATACATTGGAGGTACCGTAAATTCCACTTCTGGATATTCATTTTTTAATTCTTCTACCTTTTCACGAAGTCTAGAGTTAGCACTAACTCCACCACCTACAACGAAATGACGAATATCTTTATGATCATCTAATACCGCTCTTACACGAGAGAAAATTTCATCCAACGCACATTCTTGGAATGAACAAGCTAAATCAGCCATATCAAATGTCTTTCCTTGTCTTTCCATGCGCTTTGTGAATTGTAGAACACTACTCTTCAATCCAGAAAAACTAAAGTCATAACGACCTTGTGTCTTAGGTTTTGCCAGTTCGTACACAGGCTTTCCTTCTTTTGCCAATTTATCAATTTTAGGACCACCAGGATATCCAAGACCCAATACACGAGCCACCTTATCAAAGGCTTCTCCAATCGCATCGTCCTGCGTCTCGCCTAAGATTTCAAAACTTGTTTCATCCTTCATATAAACAAGTTCTGTATTTCCACCAGAAACAACAAGTGCTAATACAGGATATTTCATATCTACAACTAATTCATTGGCATAAATATGTCCTGCCAAGTGATGTACTGGAACCAATGGTTTATGGTAGGCAAAAGCCAAAGTCTTTGCGGCCTGCACACCAACGTGTAAACATCCAATCAAGCCAGGCCCCTGCGTAACGGCAACCGCATCCACATCTTCCATCGTGATATTGGCATCTTTCAATGCTTTTTCAATACAATACGAAATATTTTCTACATGAATACGACTCGCAACTTCGGGTACAACGCCACCAAATTCTGTATGCACATCAATTTGGCTTGCGACAACACTTGATAATACTTCCTTTTTATCTTTGACAACCGCAACGGCTGTTTCATCACAACTACTTTCAATTCCGATAATAATCATATAATCCTCCTACAATGCCAATGTCATCACAATGGCATCTTCTCCATCTGGATAATAACTCTTAGATACATTGACTTGAATAAAGCCCATTTTCTTGTATAAATTCAATGCTGCCTCATTACTGGCACGAACTTCTAATGTCATAAATTCACAAGCTACTTCTCTAGCTCGATCAAATAGATGCATCATTAATTCTTTTCCATATCCTCTTTTTCTTAAACTTGGATCCACTCCAATACGAGCTAACTGTGCCATTTCAAAGGTTTCCCATAAAAAGGCATAGCCCACAATTGTATCTTCATCTTCCAAGATCCAACCATGAGAAAAAGGATTCTCATTCAATTCATATAAACAGTCTTTTTCAAGCCAAGGCTGTTTGAAACATGCTTGTTCAAGTTCTAAAACACGAACTAAATCCGTGTCTTTCATTTCTTTAAAAATCATGCTTTATAGGCATCGCTTTCTTTTAAATATTGAGGTACTAAAGCATGTACATTTTCAATAGTACGACTTGGTACTTCAATAAAATTCTTCAAGAAATCACAACTTGATGCTTCTTGATTCACTAAATATCCATCCCCATATAATGTTCCAGGATGTTCATTTAAGAAATCTTCTAATTGATCGACTTCTAAAATTTGTGTTTCACCAACCACAACACCCTTTTCTAAGTGTGCTACATACGCTCTTTTACTACGCGCATCTAAAATAACATTGGCACTTTCATCCATACCCGCAAACAACTGCATAGTACTAATGCACTTTAATGTTTTATGCATTTGTGTACAGAATACTTTCGCAATTGTCATCGCAATACGAATGCCTGTATAAGAACCAGGACCATCTGTGATAATCACTTCATCAACGTCTTTATAGTCTAAACAGTTCTTTTCAAACAATTGATTTAATTCCACAAAGATCGTTTCACTTTGTTTTTTAAATGCTTCAATAGATACACCATCAATCAATGTTCCATCTTTATATAAACCTAATACTAATGCTTTATAAGCACTATCCATACATAAACTAATCATGATATGCCTCCACAATACTCTTTGATACAGGACCCGTATATTCCAATGTCACTGTACGATTTTCATCGATGCCTTCTTCAAAAGAAATTTTAATGTGGTCTTGTGGCAATTGATCCTCAATAAATTCAGACCATTCTACTACAGTAATCCCTTCATCAAAACAATCTTCAAAACCTAAGTCCTGACATTTTCCTTCCAAACGATAGGCATCAATATGATGGAAAGGTACACCACCTTCTTGTTTATAATCCTTTAAGATGGTGAAGGTTGGTGAATTGATCACATTCTTTACACCCAAAGCTTTCCCAAAGCTTTTTGTCCAAGTTGTTTTACCTGCACCCAAATCTCCATCTAATGTAATAACTAATTGTTTATTTCTACAAAGATCTGCCATTTTTGTGGCAAATTCCTGTGTTTCTTGTAAACTATGAATTTCTATTTTCATGTAATCCTCCAAGTTTTATATCTTATAAAGTGGTTTCCACTTTTCTGGAGTGGTTTCCACTTTTCTGAAGTGGTTTCCACTTTTCTGGAGTGGTTTCCACTTTTCTGAAGTGGTTTCCACTTTTCTGGAGTGGTTTCCACTTTAACACTCCTTTATTTCATAAAATACACTATTCTTAATTCTAGTTTTTTTCAACAAATTTTTATCAAATAATCTTTTTAGAGCCTTATTAGCCCCTGATATGGATGAAATATTAGTTACCTTTATAACATCTTTGGATGTGATTTTCTTATTGTTTTTTAAATATTCTAATATTTCTCTATCTGTTTTATTCAAATCTTCATCTAATTCCAAAGATGAAACCGAAGATACTCCATACTTCTCATTTATACTATAGGTTGTCCATCTCCCATTTTGGTTTACTACCAACATTTCTTTTTTTACTAAATCAGACAAATATTTACCAACTTCAACAACATGTGTGTTAAGCAATAATTGTATTTTCTCATTTGTAATTTCCTTATCCGTATAAGCAATGCTTAGAATCATTTGTTCTTCTGCTTTTAATAAGAAATAATCCTCTTTAAATATTTGCGATAAATATTCTGTTATCTCTTGAGGTAACAAACTTATCATATGTAAATGCAACTCAACACATGATAAATTTTCATTTTCTAAAAGTTCTGGTTTCCTCCAATTTTCGGATTTCCACGTTTTTAAAATCATAGGGAATCCAGAACCAATATTCTCACCGTATCCAATCATCCTCAGCATTGTTTGTATTTTAGGATTTCTCGCAACTGAATTTCCACCTTCGTAAATTTCTTCAATAGATATTTTTAATCTACCTGGGTTAGAAAAAATAAATTCATTATCCTTTTTAATTATCTTTAAAATTCCAGCTTGATGATAATCACAGTGAATAATACTATTCATCATCGCTTCTCGTACAGAGGCATGTACTTCAGTATCATCTTTTCGTTGAAATCCTTCTAAAACAAAAGGTCTTTTTAAATCAGACACTAGTTTGGGTAATACTATCTTAATAAAATTATAAATGTTATTTTCCCACGTTCCATCATATGTCAAACGATCTGACCATCTTCTGTCTCCAATCAAATTTGTCATATCTAAAAAATCAAATCGAAAATTTTCTAATCTTTCCCGTATAGAGAGACCTTTCCCAAACATCAATAATCCCGCTAACGTCAATCCTTCTTCCTTTGTTCCCCTGTTTACAGCATATCCGCCAAGACTTCTCAAAAAGTTTTTATTATCCAACGAATTCCATACATGATTAGGATTATGTACCTCAAATGCATTCCTATACATCTGTAAAGAATCTCCATCAATATCATCCATTGTATATCCTGATAACAAACTACCATCATTTCCTTCATCGCTAGCATCTCGGAAAAACGATTTTATTTCACTTTCAGTACAATGATAATCTCCCTCATAATTTCTTTTATATGTTCCTTTCATAGGATTTCCATTTATATAAACTGGTCTATGCTTATAATCAGCACGAGGCACATGAATTATAACAACATATTTACCATCAACACATTCCTTACGAACATCCTTCTCTAGCAAAATATTTGAGCTTACTTTATCACTTGAAATAGTATCCCAAAAATCTTTTATTATTTTTTCAGGGCAATCCACTCCAATTATCTCAAAATAATTGTTTTTAGGTTCATCAATTCCTAAATATATTGTTCCGCCATTTGTATTAGCAAAAGAAGAATATGTTTCCCATACAGATTTTGGTAAAGAATTTGATGCTTTTTTACATTCTACTTCTATACTCTCACCATATTGCAATTCATTCATTAGCTCATGTAGTTTCACGATTTTCCTCCTTTAGGATTTTGTTTCATCATACGATTTCTATGCACCATTGCCTTGATTTGTTGAATCTGCACAAGACGATTACGCACCCTCACTTCAGAGCCCTGATCACTTGGTACATAATATTCTTTACCAACTAGAGCATCTGGAAGACACTGCATATCCGTCATGTGATATTCATAATCATGTGAATACTCATATCCTTTACTGTAGCCTAAATCTTTCATTAGCTTTGTTGGCGCATTACGAATATGTAAAGGCACTGGCTGATCTAATGTTTTTAAAGCATCAACCTTCGCCGTATTATAAGCCACTTCTAAAGCGTTTGATTTTGGTGCTAAAGCCAAATATACAGCTGCATGCGTTAAGTGTACATTACATTCTGGAACACCCAAATAGTGACATGCCTGATAGGCAGCGACACAAATTTCTAAAGCCCTAGAATCCGCCATACCAATATCTTCACTGGCCATACGAACGAGTCTTCTTGCGATATATAAAGGATCTTCTCCAGCCTCCAACATACGAGCTAACCAATATACTGCAGCCTGTACATCGGAGTTTCGTACACTTTTATGTAGGGCAGAAATAATATTATAGTGTTCCTCCCCTTTTTTATCATACAATAACGACCTTTTTTGAAGGCATTGCTTCAATATATCTTGTGAAACATGAATTCCATCCAATTCACTTGGACTATTATAAACAACCATCTCCAGTGTATTTAAACAAAAGCGGGCATCTCCACCGGAAAATGCGGCAATCGCCTCTATATCTTCATCCGTAATATGTATTTTTAGATTGCCTAATCCTTTTGAGCTGGAAATAGCACGAATAATCAAATCCTTTAAATCATCTGTATTCAAACTGTTTAGTACAAATACTCTGCACCTAGATAAAAGGGCAGAATTGATTTCAAAGCTTGGATTTTCTGTTGTAGCACCAATTAGAATGATACTTCCCTTTTCAACATAGGGTAAAAACGCATCTTGTTGAGCCTTATTAAAACGATGGATTTCATCTACGAATAAGATTGTTTTTTGTCCCAAAGCCCTGCGCGTATCGGCCTGTTTCATAACTTCCTTAATTTCTTTTATACCACTCGTAACAGCTGAGAAATCCACAAAATAACTCTTTGTCTGATGGGCAATAATACGTGCCAACGTCGTTTTTCCGACTCCAGGCGGCCCCCAGAAAATCATCGATGTTACTTGATCATGTTCAATCATTTGCCACAAAAGATTTCCTTTGGCAACAAGCTGTTTTTGTCCCACATATTCATCCAATGTTTCAGGACGCATACGATCGGCTAAAGGCCTTGTGTCTTCTTGTATTGAAAATAGAGAATCTTGTTCCATATGTTTCCTCCGTATGTATTTTATTATACACCACACAAAAGAAAAAGTGTTTGACCTTAATCAAACACCATCTTCTTTTTCTCAATTCGCCTTAAAAATACCCATCCAACTAAACAAGATAAAACTTCTGTAATCACAAATGCGTACCAAATCAAAGATACATCCATTCCATATTGAATGACAAGTTTTGAAAATCCCCAAGCCAAAGGAAGAATCAAAATGGCTTGTCTAAGCAAGGAAACAACTAAGGATTCCATACCTCCATTTAAAGCTTGATACACTCCTTGAAATGCGATATTCACACCTGCAAACACAAAGCTGATGGAAATGATTCGAACCGCACTGATGAAATACATTCTAGATTGTCCTGCATTAAATAGTGTCGCAAAAAAGTTTGGGAATAGTTCTGTAATTAGAGTACCCAAAGCCATTAATACTATAGTATATATTAAGCCATATTTAATTCCATCTTTAACACGCTTCTTATTTTGCATACCATACGAAAAGGCAATGATGGGTGTAATCGCATCTCTTAAGCCAAATGCCATAAACAAGACAAATTGTTGCACCTTATAGAAAAGACCATAGGCTGTTTGTGCAGATGGATCAAATTTAAGAATTAAATTCATCGCATAGACCATGAATGACATCAATGCCTGCGCAATAATGGCTGGTAGTCCAATCGAATAGATTTCTTTGATAATTCGCTTATTTGGTTTTGCATAAGTTAGTCCATGATCAAATTCTTTATTCAAACGAATATGGAATATGACTAATAAAAGTGCCGAAAGAATTTGTCCAATAACAGTCGCATAAGCCGCTCCTTGTACACCTAAATTAAATCCATAAATCAAGATGGGATCTAGAACCATATTGATTACAGCACCTGTAACTTGTCCAATTGTAGAATATAGTGATCGTCCTGTCGCTTGAAGTAGCTTTTCAAATATCGAAAAGAACACAACACCAAAAGATAACAGGCAACAAATTCTTAGATAATCAATACTCATCGATAATACAAGGGCATCACTTGTTTGAGAGGATATATAGGCTTTAATGCCAAATAATCCAAACAATACACAAACAATATAGATAACTGTCGCTAAAAATAAACCGTTACCTGCAACATGAGCTGCTTTTTCACGATTTCTTTGTCCTAAAGTTCTTGCGAGCAAGGCATTGACTCCAACGCCTGTACCAATGGCCAAGGCCACCATCAACATCTGAATAGGAAATACTAAGGTAAGTGCGTTTAGTGCGGCTTCACTTCCTTCTTTCATATTTCCTACAAAGGCACTGTCTACAATATTATAGACAGCTTGTAGTGCCATAGATAAAATCATAGGCACACCCATTTGAAGCATCAACTTATTGACTGGCTCATTTTTCATTTTGTTGTTTTCTTCCATTCTTTACCTCCCTAAAACACAAAAAAAGTGCATTGTTCACATAAGCTGGACTTACGCGTTTAAGCAACACACTTTCAATAAAATATAAAAAAGTAGCAGAAAACTGGATTTACGCTGTTTCTGCCACTCGTTTCTAAGTGATTATATTTTTATTTTTTAAATTTGTCAAAGCAAAATTACATAGCTTTTTCAATTAATTCTACACATTTATCAATACCCAAAACACCACTGTCTAAACATAATTGATAGTTCTTGGCATCCGCCCATTTACGATCTGTGTAATATTTATAGTAAGCAATACGACGTTTATCTTTATCTTTGATTCGTTTGTCTGGTGCAAATTCATTTTGTCCATAAACCGATACAACACGATTCTTTCGATATTCAAAATCGGCATGAATAAATACATTCAATACATCTTTACGATCACGAAGAATATAGTCTGAACATCTTCCTACAATAACGCAGTTTCCTTTATCAGCCAATTCACAAATTACATTTCTTTGGGCAATATACAATTCGTCTGATAAGTTATATCCATAATTATTCCAGATAAAGCCAAATGTACTTGTGCTTGATGCATCTTCCCCATTTTCTTCAATATACTCTTTCGCAAAGCCACTTTCTTGTGCAATTTGTTGCACAATTTCATAATCATAATAAGCATAGCGTAATTTTTCGGCTAATTTCTTGGCAATGGTTCTTCCGCCACTTCCAAATTCACGTGTAATTGTAATTATCATAAGGGTACCTCCTAATATACAAAAATCGAGCCTTCTACAACTGGATTTATATCCCGCAAGAAGACTCGTTGTTGTAGATATTTTACCAAATTTTTAAACTTTTTGTAAGTAATGGTACAGCATATTTTATACCCCACCACCTCGCTTTTATATACTGCACTATCTACTTATATTTTAATTCAAAATAGGTTCGATGTAACGTAAAACATTGTATTTTGATGCAAGAAAATTAATACATATAAATTTACTTTATATAAAGCATTTACAGACATACATACCGCAGTGCGCAAAGTAATTTAATGTAAAATATACCGCAGTGCGCAAAGTATTTTAATCAAAAATATACCGCAGTGTGCAAAGTGAATAAAAAAGAATAGAATCTTTCGACTCTATTCCTTAGCTCCATATTCTTCATAGTATGCATCAATTCTAGATTTTAATTCAGGATCTAATTTATCTCCTAAATATTCAATTACTTCTGGCATGGACACGATTGCTGCAGTTGGGAAACCATATAATTCACTAACTTCTGTTAATGCAGTTTTTTCACCTTTTCCCTTTTCATTACGATTTAAAGAAACCATCAATCCAACGATTTCAACATTTGCTGCACCACGAACCTTTGGTACTGTTTCTTCCATTGATTTTCCAGATGTTGTTACATCTTCGATCATAACTACGCGATCTCCATCTTGTAGTTTTGTTCCTAAGAAACTTCCCTTATCTGCACCGTGATCTTTTTCTTCTTTACGATCTGAACAATAACGAACTTCCATTCCATATAAATGATCTAATGCGATTGTAGTCGCAACAGCCAATGGAATTCCCTTATATGCAGGTCCGAATAATACATCGAAGTCTTTTCCATATTGATCAACGATAGCCTTTGCGTAATATTCACCTAATCTTTTTAATTGGTTACCTGTAACATATCCACCCGCATTCATAAAGAATGGAGATTTACGTCCTGATTTTAGTGTAAAATCACCAAATTTTAATACTTTAGATTCCAACATGAAATCAATAAACTCTTTTTTATATTGTTCCATTTTCTTGCCTCCACTTTTATAAAAATTCTATCACACTTCTGCACAATTTCCCATAATTGTATGATTTTTAAATGATAAATATTATGGTAGTATAGAGCTGAGGTGATAGACAATGCAGGAAAATGTATTCTTTTTTCTGAAGGCTAAAAATAGTGTTAAATATTTATATGATAATATCAGTGTCGAAGATGGACTTACCCTCATGCGCAAGCACAAATATACGGCGATGCCCATCATTAATAAGGAAGGAGTTTATGTAGGAACCATTACAGAGGGGGATTTTCTTTGGTACCTATTAGACCATCCTTCCATTCATAAAGAAGATCTTGAACAAATGGAGATTCGTGAACTCATTCGTGGAGACTTTACTCCACCTGTTCAAATTGATGTTCCAGTCGATCAATTATTCGCTCAATCTTTGAAACAAAACTTCGTACCCGTAGTCGATGATCGCCAAATTTTTATTGGCATTGTGACACGACAATCCATCATTCAATATTTAATGAATAATGCCAGTAAATATCTATAATTATTAAACAACCAGGTTTTTCTGGTTGTTTTCTTTATCACATTGAAAAAAGCCTTTAAATTGTGTATGATAATGGGTATTAATGAAGGAGTGATAGTTTCATGAATCCGGATGATTCAGTCCCGTTACAGTATAGTTTAGGAGGGTTAATATGAACCTTCCCATCTTAATTTTATTCACATTTATTCTAAACATCTTGTTTTCAATGACAAGCAGCATCGTTTCTACAAATAAAGAAGTCGAAGATGATGCTTATAAATACCAAGCTACATTAAAATGGCTATCTCTATGCATGGAAGTATTTGGCATTGTGATGAGCGTAATCTATTTACAATCTATGATCCATGGTCCATTACTTTATGTAGTTGTACTTCTATTGGTGTATGTATATATTTTATTGAGTGATTTATTACCAAGAAAATTTGCGAATGCACATTCAGACAAGTTTGAAAAACCATTTATGTCTATTGCGAAAGGTATTCAATCCTTATTTACACCATTGACTTTCTTCTTGCGTTTCCAAGTGGAAAAAGAACAAGAAGATTATTCCGAAGAAGATATTTATGAAGTTATCAACGGTGGTGGAGTAGAACCAAGTCAAAAAGAATTTATCGAAAACTTATTTGAATTTGATGATACACCCGTTGAAGAAATTTGTACGCATCGAAGTGAAGTTGTTTGTCTATATCTAAATGACGATAAGGAAACATGGAAAAAGACAATTCTAGAAAATCGTCACACATTATATCCTGTATGTGATGAGGATAATGATGATGTCGTTGGTATTCTAGATACACGTGATTATTTCCGTTTAGATTCGATTGAACAAGATAACGTTATCAATAAAGCGATGGACCAACCTTTCTTTATTTCACAAAATATGAAGGCCGATGTTTTATTGAAGGAAATGAAAATTAAAAAAGTATACTTTGCGGTTTTACTTGATGAATATGGAGGAATGACCGGTATCGTGACTTTACACGATATTATTGAAACTCTTCTTGGAGAAATTCAAGAAGATGATGATATTGATGAACCAGATCCAATCCAACAAATTGATGCAGATCAATTTAGAATCTATGGCCAAGCTGACATTGAAGATGTTGAAAAAGCCTTGGGCATTTCATTAGAAGACGAGGATTGTGATACATTTGGTGGATACATCCTAAATCATTATGGACAAATTCCTGATGAAGGTTCACATTTTAAAGTCAGTCTAGACTTGATGGATGTATATGTTAAAGAAGTAAAGAATCATCGCATCGGACAAACTATTGTACAGATAAAACAAAAAGAGGAAGGAAATCAAAATGAAAGCACTGAAAAACGCAATCGAGACTAGAGGACATTTTATTAATGATGAAGTATTAAAGGTAGATGCTTTTTTAAATCATCAAATTGACTGTTCTTTAGTAGATGAAATGGGAAATGAATTTTATGAACACTTTAAAGACAAAGGCATCACAAAAGTAGTAACCATTGAATCTAGTGGTATTGCCCCAGCATTCGCAACTGCCATCCGTTTGAATGTGCCATTGATTTTCATCAAGAAAACACAGCCAAGCACAATGATTGATCCTGCTTTTGCGGAAGTCTTCTCTTTCACAAAGAATAAAACATATCCAATTTGTATTGAAAAAGAATACTTGAAAAAAGGTGATAAAGTTTTATTCATTGATGATTTCTTGGCAAATGGCGAAGCATTTAAGGGAACTGAAAACTTAATTGCACAGGCACAAGCTGAAATCGTCGGTGTTGGAATGGTTATCGAAAAAGCTTTCCAAAAAGGACATGCATATATTGCAGAAAAGGGATATGACCTTTTGGCATTGGCATCTATTGCAGGTGTTAAGAATAAGAAAATTACATGGGCTGATGAATAATCAGTCCATTTTTTTGAAATTTGGGGGATTCTAATGAAAAATACATTCAAAAAACTATTTATTAGCTTTACCGTATTATCACTCACTGCATGTGGTTCAACTACAATGCAAGACAATACGTTTGCAGCTAAAGAAAACAAGGACTTCACAAAATACACAAATCAATTGGTTGTTGAATATGCCGAAAATGACTATACAACGATGCACCAATTTTTTGAACATCCAGAAGATTATGGTATTGATGTCAATAAAGTAGATATTTGTCTTGGTGAATTCTATACGGACAATACAAAAGAAATCAAAGAGGATCAAAAAGAATTAAAGAAGTTTAATCGCAGCACTTTAGACAAGACGCAACAAACCATCTATGATGAATTGAAATATGAGAATGAATTGAGTTTAAAAGCTGAAAATAAAAAATTTCAATATCTAAACAATTGTTGGAGCACAATGAGCGGACTTCACCAAAGTTTGATTTCTGTTTTCTCTGAATACATTTTACGCAATGAACAAGACATCAAAGATTTGATCACTCTAATTAACGATGTGCCTCGCTACACAAATGATGTGTTAGAATACACAAAAGAACAAGCAGATAAGAATACATTACAGTTTGACTATGAATCTGTTACTCAAGATATTCAAGATGTGATCAACAATAAAGAGGATAGTTCAATCACAAGTGCATTATATAATGCGATTGATGCTTTAAATCTAGATGCAGAAAAAACAACATCTTACAAAGCACAAGTCAAAGAAGCTATGGACACTAGTTTCTTTCCTAGTTATCAGTCTATGTTAGATACTTTAACTTCACTACAATCCAAAGTACAACCTCTACAAGGATTGTCTAACTATAAAAATGGTAAGAAGTACTATGAAGTATTAGTTGAGAATGCGACAAGTTCGACTGACTCTATTTCTACAATTAAAGAGAACACACAATCCGCAATCAATTCGGCAATCACTAAATTCCAAAAGTTATATAAAGCTAATCCAATGATTGCGTATGAATTGGATTCTGTTTCAACGGATTTTACAGATGTAAATCAAATTCTAGAAAGCCTTCAAAAGAACTATAAAAAGGATTTCCCAAAAGTAGAAACCATGAAATATGATTTAAAAGCACTACCAGAAGATCAATCTGTCAGTGGAATTGTTGCCTACTTTATTACACCAGCTTTGGATTATTCACAAAACTATCAAATGCGCTACAACAAACGTGATTATGGCGATGATCCATCAAGCTTAACACTTTATCAAACATTAGCTCATGAAGGGATTGCCGGTCACATGTATCAAGCACAATACAACAAGGAACATCTAAAATATCCAATCCAATTCTTCTACAACAATCTAGGTATGTCTGAAGGATGGGCCACTTATATGGAAAGCATGTCTTTACATTATTTAGACAACAATGAAGACTTATTAGAAGCCTATAACTTAAACAATATTCTTACCAATCTATACATCGTCTTAATGGATATCAGCATTCATTATGATGGTATGTCACTCAATGATTTTAAGAATGAATATGGCGATATGTTTAGTTCAGAAGGATTAGAAAGCATTTATAATCAATTGGCAGACAATCCAACTGTATTCTTATCTTACTATTATGGATATCTTCAAATCGTAAATTTAAAGAGCACAGCCAAATCTAGATTAAGATCTAAATTTGACAATGTAGACTTCCATAATGCCCTACTACAGTATGGTGAAGTCAACTTCAATATTGTCGAACAAAGCGTAAATGAATATATCAATGAAAACAGATAACACTTAAAAAGATGTTGGTTTACATTTCCAACATCTTTTCTTTATACATTAATATCCATTCTTCCACATCATACAAAGGAATATTTATAATTTGTTTAAAAGTACGATATGAAGACATTGAAAATTTCCAACCTTCCATATCCTCATTCTCATTTAACAATGTATTCATACTTTTTGATTTTAAATTCTCTTCTGCCTTAACCTCAATTGGATATACACTTTGTAGTTGAACTACAAAATCAATTTCATTTGTAGAATTTTCATTATTATAGTATTTTGGCGTAACATTACAAGCCACTATTTGTTGAGCAACATATTGTTCCGTAAAAGCACCCTTATACTCTTTAAATACATTATCTCCTATTAAAATGTTTCTTGCGGGAGCATCCACCATTGCGCCAAGAAGTCCTAGATCAAGTAAGTACAGTTTAAATGCATTGAACTCTTCATAAAACTTAAGTGGCATGCATACTTTATTTATACGATTTACCCTAAACACCAAGCCTGCATCCACAAGCCATTGAATCGCATCTTCAAACTCTTTTGCACGCCCTCCTTTTTTCAACATTCCATAAATGAATTTTTTATTTTCCTTTGCCAATTGTGCAGGAACAGAATCCCACACTAAATTTACTTTAGTCAATAAGCTTCCTGGTATATGTTTTGAAAAATCTTGTCGATAGTTTAAAAGAATTTTATTTTGAATTTCGCGAACATGAAATATTTCCTTGGTTTGCACATAATACTTTACGACTTCTGGCATACCACCAACATAATAATATTGACGTAAATAATTCTTTAGCTTTTCATGGAACACATCCATCTCTTTCCAATTATGTTGTTCCATCTGTTCTACCAATATATCTTCATTTAATGCCAGTAAAAATTCTTTAAATGACATAGGATATAAAGTTAATTGATCCACTTTTCCCACTGGAAACCCTGTGGACTGATGTAAAGTGATACCTAATAAGCTTCCTGCCACAACAATATGATATTCCGGTGCTTCTTCTTGGAAATATTTTAATGCCGTTAACCCTAATGGACATTCCTGTATTTCATCTAGAATAATCAATGTATTTCCTTTTTCAATTCGCGTATTTGTGAGAGCAGAAAAGCTTAAAATCAAACGCTTCACATCAAAATCGTAGAACATTTCTTTCATTTCATTATTATTATCACAATTGATATAAACTGCATTTTTATATTCTTTTTTCCCGAATTCATTTAAAATCCAAGTCTTTCCCGTCTGTCTTGCGCCATTTAAAATCAAAGGTTTGCGGTAGCTACTATTTTTCCACTTGACTAAATCATTATATATATATCGATACACAAAACATCCCCTCCTTTAATCTAATTTTACATTTTTCTAGGGGAATATTCCACTATATTTAACACTTTTCTGGGGGAATATCTGAAGAAAATTACATTTTTCTAGGGGAAACATGAAAATGAGTTTAAATCACACAATTTTTTAGCATGTTCAAAAACAAAAAAAGTGTCATAATTTCAAATATTGAATCATTTCACTGTCTTTTAAACATGTTTTGGTTCAAAATTTTAAATTTTGACTCATTTCACTGCTTTTTTAATGTGTTTTGATTCATAATTTCAGATTTTGACACCTTTTTATGTTTTTTGACTCCATTTTGAGTCAGAGTTGACTCATTTTGACTTCCAATTAGTAGAAAAAGTGTCATTTTTTAAAATTATGACACTAAAAAAGAGAACCTTGAATTCAAAGTTCTCTTGTTCATCAACTATTATAAATCAAAGCCAAAATAACGAACGGCATTGTTGTAAGAGATACCCTTAACGATTTCAGTTAAGTTTTCCTTATCATAAGGATACTCTCCATTTTCAACCCATGTACCAATTAAGTTACACATGATTCGACGGAAATATTCATGTCTTGAATAAGACAAGAAGCTTCTTGAATCTGTCAACATACCTAAGAAATTACCTAATAATCCTAAGTTTGCCAAAGATGTCATTTGTTTTTCCATACCTGTTTTATTGTCGTTGAACCACCATGCAGATCCTTGTTGAATCTTTCCAATCGCATCACTGTTTTGGAAACATCCAAGTACTGTACCGATTAATTCATCATCTCCAGGATTCAAACTGTATAGAATTGTTTTTGGCAATCCACCATTTTCGTTGATCGCATCCAACATATTTGTAAGTTGGTCTGCAGGCGCAAAGTTTGAAATACAATCGTAACCAGTATCTGGTCCTAACTTATTGTACATTGTTGTGTTGTTGTCGCGTTTACAACCATAGTGCAACTGCATTACCCAACCCAAACGTTTGTATTCTTTTGCGATGAATAGTAAGAATGCAGTTTTATATTGATCACATTCTAATGCCGTAACCGCTTCGTGATTCAATCCTTTTTCAAAGATTTTTTCGATTTCTTCTGCACTTGCTGGAGCATACATAACATAATCCAATCCGTGATCACTCACTAGACATCCTAATTCATTAAAGTATTCCATACGTTTGATAATAGCTTTTTTCATATCTTCAAAAGTATGAATTTCAACTTCAGAAACAGCTGCCAATTGGCTCATATAATCGGCAAATTCTGGTTTATTGATACGCATAGCTTTATCTGGACGCCAAGCAGGAAGCACCTTTACATCAAATGTTTCATCAGCCTTGATGACTTTGTGCCAATGTAAATCATCAATTGGATCATCCGTTGTACATAATAATTTAACATTTGAGTTTTTAATCAAGTTACGTACACTCATATCATCTTGTTGAAGTTTTTCATTACATAAGTTCCATACTTCTTCTGCTGTTTTACTATTCAATACACCATGATATCCAAAATATCTTTGAAGTTCCAAGTGTGACCAGTGGAATAATGGATTTCCAATGGCTTTTTCAAGCGTTTCTGCCCACTTCTGGAATTTTTCACGATCTGGAGCATCACCCGTAATATAGTATTCATCCACTCCGTTTGAACGCATTTGACGCCATTTATAGTGGTCACCACCAAGCCATACTTGTGTGATATTTTCAAATTTACGATCCTCTGCAATTTCTTTTGGATCAATATGACAGTGATAATCTACAATTGGCATTGTATTTGCAGCATCAAAAAATAATTCTTTAGCGACTTCATTTGTCAATAAGAAGTCTTTATCCATAAATTGTTTCATTTAAAATTTCCTTCCTTCTAACTTACATAACCCATTAAACCAGGTAACCATAGACTTAATTGTGGAATGTATGTTACCAACATCAATACAACAATAATTGCGAAGAAGTATGGTAACAAGTGTTTAAATACCGTTTCAATCTTAACGCCTCCGACTTTAACACCAACAAATAGTGTCGTTCCTACTGGAGGAGTGATTGTTCCAATACACAAGTTGAAGATCAACATAATACCAAAGTGAATTGTGTTCATACCTAATGCCGTACATACTGGCAAGAAGATTGGCGTAAAGATCAATGTAGCTGGAGTCATATCCATGAATGTACCAACTACTAATAAGATGATGTTGATCATTAATAAGATGACGTATTTGTTGCTTGAAATAGATAATAATCCATTTGAAACCATTGTAGGAATGTTTGTGAAGGCCATTACCCAAGACATGATACTTGAAACACCAATCAAGAAAATAATGATACCTGTCATTTCAGCACTTGATCTAAAGATTTCTGGTAAATCTTTCCATTTCATTGATTTATATCCATAAATAGAAAGTAACAATGAGTATACAACGGCAACAACACTACCTTCTGTTGCAGTGAAGACTCCGGCAATAATACCACCAATAACAATGATAATTAATAATAGACATGGTAAAGCTTGAATGAACGCATTGAATTTTTCTTTACCCGTTAATTTAGTCTGACTTCTATATCCAGCTTTCTTTGCGTAAATATATACAACAAGCATACAAGCCAATGCCCACAATGCACCTGGAATATATCCAGCCATAAATAAGGCAGCAACACTTGTACCACCAGAAACCAATGAGAATGTGATCATTACATTTGAAGGTGGAATCAATAATCCAGTAGGCGCTGTGGCAATATTTGCGGCAGCCGAGAAGTTAGGATCATATCCCTCATCTTTTTCAATTGGACCAATGATAGATCCCATAGCACTTGCAGCAGCAGTACCTGAACCTGAAATTGCACCAAATAAGGCATTTGCCAAAATATTTGTCTGAGCTAAACCACCAGGTGTTCTTCCTGTAACGATTTTAGCTAAGTTAATCAAACGAATGGCAATACCACCTTTATTCATAATGTTTCCTGCAAGAATGAAGAATGGAATGGCCAATAAACTAAATACACTAATTCCTGAGAAAATTCTTTGTGCACCTGTAACTACGGCTACATTTAGATCCATAACTGGTAAAATTGCACAAACACTACTAATTCCTAATGCCACGGCAATGGGAACACCTGCAATAAGCATAATAACTAGCAATACTAAAATAATTAATCCTGATAAAACTGATAAACTCATGCTTATTCACCCTTTCCTTTCGCCAAATCAATAATATTCATAATGCCATAAACGACAATTAGAATGCCTGATAAAGGAATGATTGTATAGATCAATCCCATACTTACGCCAAGTGAGGCTGTGATTTGCGTCATTGTTAGTTTCATGATAGAAATTCCACCATACACCATAACAATAAGGGCGAATGCGATAATTAATAATTCAATAATGATTTCCAATACTTTCTTTTTCTGCCCTGTAACTTTATCGGCCAAGAACCCCATACGCATGTGATCTCTTTTACCAAATACTAAAGCGGTAGAAAGTAAAGCCATCCATGTAAAACTGTAAGTTAATAATTCTTCGGATACTGTACTTGGATTATTAAAGAAGTAACGAACTACGATTTGGTATGTACCTACGACTACCATTACGGCAAATACGAATACACATGCCCATCCAAGAATAGTGTTGATTGCGTTTCTTAATTTTTCCATATTATTCACCATCCTTGCCTTCATATTTTTTGTTTACTTTTTGAATATGATCATAAATAGGTTTTGCCTGAGCATTATCCTTCAAGATAGATTCTTGAACACCCTTTACCTTCTTTTGGAATGCCAATACATCGACATCAATGAATTTAACACCCATTTGTTCTTGGGCAATCTTCTTAGCTTCTTTAACTTGAACATCCCATTGTTTACATTCTTCTTTGTTTGATAATTCAGCCGCCTTATAGAATACTTCTCTTTCTTCTTTAGACAAACCATTCAAGAAACTCAAGTTTCCAATCAACAAGTCTGGAATCATTTGGTGTTTGTTGTAAGAGAAATATTTCGCAACTTCACCATGTTTGTTTGATGTTAATGCTAGTTCATTATTTTCGGCTCCATCAATAACACCTTGTTGAATAGCTGTATACACTTCCCCAAAACTCATTGGGCTGGCTGCAGCACCAAATGCTTGACACATCGCAACGCTGGCAGGACTTTGTTGAACACGGATCTTCAATCCTTTCATATCGTCTGGTGTATCAATTTCTTTTTTCGCATAGAAGTTACGAGTACCTGCATTGTACCAAGTTAAAGCTCTAAAGCCTTGTTCATCGGTACTTGAGAAGATTTTATTCATATAATCTGTATCATTCATAACTTCATGATATGCATCTTCTGAAGTAAATAAGTATGGCATAGAGAAAATTTCATAAACACTCGCAAATGTTTCTAGGTTTGCCGTACCAACAATTGTAAAATCGATAGCTCCTGTTTGCGTTAACTCGATTGATTTTTGAGCAGCACCTAAAATTTCGTTAGGGAAAATTTGTACTTCATATTTATCCCCTAATTCCTTTTCAACATATTCTTTAAACTTTAATAATCCCAGATACTCAGGGTGCGTTTCCGACTGCATTGTCGCAACACGAACGATACGCTTCCCGTTTGTAACTGAAGAACAACCTGTTGCACTTAGCATAAACACAAGACACATAAGTGCTCCAAGTACTTTTTTAATAAACTTCACAGTAATCCTCCTAATATTTAGAACTGTGTTGTATTTCGCTTAATAAATTTACATGGAATCTCCATTTTTTGTCGAACTGATTTTCCTGCAAGAACTTTAATAAGCGAATCAACCGCAATTTCACTTAATTCTTCTTCTTGTGAATCAATAGAACTCATTTCAGGATTGCAACAAACACATAGTTCTGAGTTGTTGAATCCAACGACATTGACATCTTCAGGAATCGACTTGTTGATTTGACGTGCATATTTTAAAGCACCAACAGCCATCGCATCATCACTGGCAATCACGGCATCAAAATCTAACTTTTTCTTTGCCAGTAAATCTCTTGCCTTTAATACGTTATTTGGCATAAATACCTTGTATTCTTCCTGCACCTTTAAACCATTATCAATCAGTGCATCTTGATATCCCTCTAATTTTTTCGTTGTGCTGTATGAATTGGCATCATACAAGAACACAATTTTCTTCCTTCCAACTTCGATTAGATTACATACAGTATCATAAACAGCTTTATAATTATCTGTTAAAACACAATATACTCCCGGTACTCGAACGTAACCATTCATAAGTACCACGGGAACCTTTTGGGCAGCATCCTGTAGGTATTGAATATCATTCTGTCCGCAATCCCCTGCATAATGTGAACCAACTAATATCATCGCATCAATTCTTCGATCCAATAATATTTTTACGGCCTCTACTTTTCCTTCATAATCAAAGCCACTACACATCAAAATTGAGTCATATCCATACTTGCGTAAATTCTTTTCTAAATACGCAATCGCACTCGCCATATAACGATCGGATACATCTGGACAAACAAGTCCAACCGTTTTAACCGAATTTAAACCTAAGCCTCTGGCAAATACGTTGGGTGTGTAATCATACTCATTCATAACGTCCCAAACTTTCTTTTTTGTCTTTTCTGAAACCTTAGGACTGTTATTGATTACACGTGATACAGTCGCAATAGATACGCCTGATAATTTGGCAATGTCATAAATATTCATCTTTGTTTCACTCCTCAACCCTATTCCAACATGTTGAGAATTGTAAGTACTTACATCACATTTATTATTGTAGCCACTCACATTTCATAAGTCAAGCATCTTTTGGAATCGTTTCCAACACTTATAAATAAAGGGTTTATTCATCTTCTTCTATATTTTACCAAAAAAAAGTCGTGAAACATACATATTTGTAAAATTTTAACACTTTCCTATTGATTTATTTAAAAAACCGGGTTATTCTGTGTAAGTACTTACATCAAACATTTAAATTATAGACAGGAGGTAGAAATGGTGCAAAAGTATATAAAAATTCATTCGGATGACTTGGTAGCTGTTGCACTATGTCCTTTAGAAAAAGGGACTGTATGTAATGTCGACGGACAAGAAGTCACACTTATTGAAGATATTGCCCAAGGACATAAATTTGCGTTGAAAGATATTAAAAAGGATCAACCTATTATTAAATACGGATATCCTATTGGTATCGCAAAAGAAGACATTCAACAAGGAAGTTGGATTCATACACACAATATGAAAACTGGCTTAAATGATTTATTAACTTATTCTTATCATCGTAATGTGCAAGAACTAGAACCTAGTGAAAAACGGACATTCATGGGTTATCGCAGAAAGAATGGTAAAGTTGGTGTTCGTAATGAAATTTGGATCATCCCTACCGTTGGCTGCATGAACAATGTTGCCACGTCTATCGAAAGACAAGCCCAGAAATTTGTAAAAGGTAACGTTGAAGCTATTTGTACGTTTACACATCCATATGGATGTTCTCAAATGGGCGATGACCAAGAAAACACACGTCAAATTCTTGCAGATTTGATTCAACACCCAAATGCAGGTGGTGTTTTAGTCTTAGGATTGGGTTGTGAAAACTCAAACATTGATGTTTTAAAGAACTATTTAAATGATTATGATTCCGATCGCGTTAAATTCTTAGTTGCACAAGAACATGAAGATGAAATTCAAGATTCTCTAGATATTATTGCGGATTTAGCTGAAGTAGTAAGCCAAGATAAAAGAGAAGAAATTGATGCGAGCGAATTGATCATTGGTATGAAGTGTGGTGGTTCGGATGGACTATCTGGAATCAGTGCCAACCCTACAGTTGGTGGTTTCTCTGATTTATTGATTTCAAAAGGTGGAACAACCATCTTGACGGAAGTACCAGAAATGTTTGGTGCTGAAACCATCTTAATGGATCGTTGTGAAAATGAAGAGTTATTCAATGAAACCGTGGATTTAATCAACAACTTCAAAGAATACTTTAAATCTCACAATCAAACAATTTATGAAAACCCTTCTCCAGGAAATAAAAAGGGTGGAATTTCAACTTTAGAAGACAAATCTTTAGGTTGTACACAAAAGTCTGGTAAAGCTCCAGTGGTTGGTGTTTTACAATATGGACAATGTGTGAAGAACAAAGGTTTAAATCTATTGAGTGCTCCAGGAAACGATTTAGTTGCCGCAACAGCCTTAGCTGCAAGTGGAGCTCACATCGTATTATTCACAACAGGAAGAGGTACTCCTTTTGCCAGTCCAGTACCTACAGTTAAGATTTCAAGTAACTCTAGATTGTATTCAAACAAGAAAAACTGGATTGATTTCAACTGTGGTGAATTGGTTGAAGGCGTTAGCCTAGATACTTTATCCAATGACTTATTTGAATATGTATTAAGTGTTGCGAGTGGTAAAAAAGTAAAAAGTGAAGAAGCCGGCTTCCATGACATGGCTATATTTAAACAGGGCGTTACTCTATAACGGGAAAGGAACAATAATAACATGGAAAAATTAAGTTACAAAACCCTAGAAAACGTAGGGTATGATGGTTATCTATTAAAGGATGCCAAAGAAAAAGTTCTTCAATTTGGTGAAGGAAACTTCTTAAGAGCATTCGTAGATTATTGGTTTGATTTGGCAAACGAAAAAGCAGACTGGAATGGTAAATGCTGCCTAGTTCAACCTATCGCACCAGGTCTTGCCGAAATGATCAACGAACAAGATGGATTATACACATTACACTTAAGAGGTAGTGTAAACGGAGAAAAAGTTGACGACAAACGAATCATTTCAAGTGTAAGTCGCTGTTTAAATCCTTACCAAGAAGAAGGATTTAACGAAATGATGAAAGTTGCCGCAAGTGACGATCTAGAAATCATTGTTTCAAACACTACAGAAGCCGGAATTCACTATGATCCTTCATGTCAATTTGAAGATAAACCAGCTTCAAGTTTTCCTGGTAAATTAACTCAAGTCTTATACCACCGCTACAAAAACAACAAGCCAGGCATTTTGATGTTAGCTTGTGAGTTGATTGACAACAATGGTAAAGAATTATTAAAGTGCGTTAACCAATATATTGAACAATGGAACCTTGAAGAAGAATTCAAAAAATATGTAAATGAAGAATGCACATTCTGCGGTTCATTAGTTGACCGTATCGTCCCAGGTCGTATCCGTGATCCACAAGAAGTAGCTCGTCTAGAAGAAGAAAATCACTATTCAGATCCATTAACTGATGTTGGTGAAGTATTCGGTTTATGGGTCATTGAAGGAGACGAAAAATTGAATGATGTATTACCATTCAAAAAAGCAGGTTTAATCGACAGAGTATTCGTAACTCCTGACATGTCACCATACAAAAAGAGAAAAGTACGTATCTTAAATGGTGCACATACTGGATTTGTACTAGGTGCTTATCTAGCCGGTCAAAACATTGTTCGTGATTGTATGCATGATGAAGTCATTAAAGGATTCATGAACAAAATGTTATATGATGAAGTCATCCCAACTCTTACTTTAGATAAAAATGACTTATTAAACTTTGCGAAAGCCGTATCTGATCGTTTCAACAACCCATTTGTTGATCACGAATTAATGAGCATTTCATTAAACTCAACATCAAAATGGAAAGCGCGTGTTATGCCTAGTTTCTTAGGATATATCGATGAATACCATGAACTTCCAAAATGTATTACTACAAGTTTTGCGTTCTACATCCAATTCTATAGAGGATATGAACTTACAGATGCTGGTTTAGTCGCAAAACGTCCAGCTGGAAATACATACACAATCAGTGATGATCGTGACATTCTAGAATTCTACTATAACCACAAAGATGATTCTGTAAAAGATTTAGTTCATGCCGTATGTACAAACACTTCATTCTGGGGACAAGATTTAACTCAAATTGCTGGATTCGAAGAAGCTGTAGTTAAAACTTTAACTGAAATTGAAGAAAAAGGCACTTACGAAGTTATGAAAGAATGTTTATAAGAGGGGTTAAACAATGAATAAAGTATTAGAAGAGATTTCAAAGATTGGTATTTTACCAGTCGTTGTATTAGAAGATGCAAAAGACGCAAAACCATTGGCACAAGCACTATGTGCTGGTGGTCTTCCTTGTGCAGAAGTTACATTTAGAACGGCTGCTGCCAAAGAATCTATCGCTATCATGCGTAAAGAATTTCCAGACATGTTAGTCGGTGCAGGAACTGTATTAACTGTTGAACAAGTGGATGAAGCATTAGAGGCTGGTGCTCAATTCATTATTAGTCCAGGCTTTGATGAAGATGTTGTAAAACACTGTATTGAAAAGAATGTTCCAGTAACTCCAGGAACATGTACACCTAGTGATGTACAGAAATGTTACCGTTTAGGTTTGGATGTAGTAAAATTCTTCCCTGCTGAAGCTGCAGGTGGATTAAAGATGATCAAATCGATTGCTGCTCCATATACGCAAATGAAATTCATTCCTACTGGTGGAATCAATGCGAACAATATGAAGGATTACTTAGAATACAACCGTATCTTAGCTATCGGTGGTAGCTGGATGGTTAAGGGTGACTTAATCAAGAATGGTGAATTTGATAAGGTAGAAGCTATGACTAAAGAGGCTGTAGCTAAACTTAAGGAGGTTCGCTAATTATGAAACAAAAAGTCGTTACTTTTGGAGAGATCATGTTGCGTTTAGCGCCAGAAGGATATTACCGCTTTGTACAAGCAGATACATTTGGTGCAACTTACGGTGGTGGAGAAGCCAATGTCGCTGTTTCTTTGGCTAACTATGGTTTTGATGCCAAATACGTAACTCGTCTTCCAAGTCATGAAATTGGCCAATGTGCCGTTAACTCATTACGTAAATATGGTGTAGACACATCTTATATTGCTCGTGGTGGAGACCGTATCGGTATCTACTACTTGGAAAAAGGTGCTAGCCAACGTCCTAGTAAAGTTATTTATGATCGTGCAGGATCTAGTATCTATACAGCTACAAGTGCGGATTTTAACTGGGATGAAATCTTTAAAGATTGTGCATGGTTCCATATTACAGGTATTACACCAGCTTTATGTGACAATGTTGCAGAATTAACAATTGAAGCTTGTAAGAAAGCCAAGGAACATGGCGTTAAGATTTCATGTGACTTGAACTATCGTAACAAGTTATGGTCAAAAGAAAAAGCTGGTGAAGTCATGGCTAAGATCTGTGAATATGTCGATGTATGTATTGCGAACGAAGAAGATGCAGCCGATGTATTTGGAATCAAAGCCAGTGATACAGATGTAACAAGTGGTGAAGTCAATCGCGAAGGATATAAGGAAGTAGCTAGTGAATTGACACGTCGCTTTGGATTTGAAAAAGTAGCTATTACATTAAGAGAGTCTATCAATGCCAACATCAACAACTGGTCAGC
>NZ_CAKVMR010000020.1 GCF_934772795.1 uncultured Holdemanella sp. | reverse complement strand
CCCTTGATCTAACAAAGAAAACTACAATTACAATAAATTTTACATTACTTATTGACATTTAATAGTTTGTCTTTTTTCGACAAGTAAAAGTGTATCATTGATGAGATAAATTTACAATAATAGACACATATTGAAATGTGTCTAGCACTGTAATATTGTAAGTGCTAAAAATAGTGTTATACTGAAATCAGTTAAAGGAGATGTTACATATGAAGTGGTTTGATTCAGATTATGATTATATTGATGAATTCACAACACAATGGAATGAAAGGTATAAAAAGGCTAAAAGAATGAGTATAATATTAAGTATAGTATTGATTCTTATTGGTGCTTTGTGTTTTGCGTTTCCAGAAAAGGTATTCACAACGATTCAAATTATCGCAGCCATTGGCTTGATCGTTTGGGGTGCATGTGAAATTTATTCATATATCACCACCACTTTCTTCTTTAGAGACGCAATGTGGCTAGCTAGCGGTATCTTAAATATTTTGTTAGGTTGTTTGTTATGTACGATGCCAGTCACAATTACTGTAAGTACATTGACATTCTTATTTGCGTTTGTATTATTGGTCAATGGTATTCAAAAGATTACTTGGGGTTCTAGACTTAGTTTCTTTAGAGTAATCGATACGAAGTATTTAAGCTTTACTGGTTGGATCAATCTATTGTTAGGTATTATTTTTTTGGTAATGCCATTCCAAAGTGCTTTAGTCATCAATTATGTTATCGCGACCTATTTGATTGTGGCAGGTCTTAGTTTGTTGATTGAAGCTGTTTCAATGAAAAAGATTTAAAAGGGGTAAACATGGAAAATTTTAAGTTTTATGCACCGACAAAAGTGTATTTTGGTAAAGATGAAGAACAAAGGGTTGGAAAGATCTTAAAAGAATTTCATCCAAAGAAAGTATTGATTCATTATGGGGGTCAGAGTGCCATTAAATCCGGTCTTTTGGATCGAGTAAAAAAAGCGTTGGATGAAGAAAGTATTGATTATTGTTTATGCGGTGGTGTTGTTGCCAATCCACTACTTTCAAAAGTGAATGAAGGAATTCAAATTTGTAAAGAAGAAGGCGTTGACTTTATTCTTGCGGTTGGTGGAGGAAGTGTTTTAGATTCAAGTAAAGGTATTGCGTATGGTGTTTATAATGAAGGTAATGTCTGGGATTACTACGCAAGAAAGAAAAAGGTGAAGGGTGCTTTACCTATGGGGTGCATTTTAACTTTATCGGCAACTGGAAGTGAAATGAGCAATTCAAGTGTAATCACAAATGAGGATGGAAACTTGAAACGTGGTTTAAGCAGTGATTATGGATATTTTAAATTTTCTATTTTAAATCCAGAATTAACATATACTGTATCTAAATATCAAACAATGTGTGGATGTACAGATATAATTATGCATACACTTGAAAGATATTTTACGCCATACCAAACATTGGATTTGGTGGATCAAATGGCAGAAAGCTTAGTCCGTACTGTCATTAAAAACGCAAAAATTTTGTTAGAAGATCCTACTAATGAACAGGCTCGCTCTGAAATTATGTGGGCAGGAAGTGTTTCGCATAATGACATGACAGGAGATCGTTCTTTAGGAGATTGGGCTTGCCATCAATTGGAACATGAATTAAGTGGAATGTTTAATGTAGCACATGGTGCGGGTCTTGCGGCTATTTGGGATAGTTGGGCAAACCATGTATATATGGAAAATCCAACGCGATTTGCGAAGCTTGGACATCGTGTGTTTGGCTTGGATGATTCGGATACTTTATCTTGTGCATTGAATACAATTGAGAAGATGGAAGAATTTTTTAGAATGATTGGCATGCCGACAAGTATTCAGGGATTGTTGAAGCGTAAATGCACAGAACCTGAATTGTATGAATTAACATATAAATGCAGCTTTGAACATACGCGCACAATTGGTAAATTTAAAGAGCTAGATGAAACGGATATGCTTGAAATATATCGTATGGCAAATGAAAAGGAAGTCGCTTAATGACTTCCTTGTTTTGTTTTAGTTAAATAGACTTTTAATGAAGTTAATGATTTTGTCAAACCATCCTTCAGATTGGGCTTTGTTGAATAATCCAGATAATTGATTTTTTAAACTACCTGATAATTTATTTAATTGGTCCAATACTTCTTGTGAATCAATAGCTGAAGTGTTTTGGTATTTCTTGGCAAATGCAATCAATTTATCAATGTCATCTTGAGAAATGATGTCACTTAAATTGAATTTTTTCAAAGCGTCTTGTACAACTTGTTCAACTTGTTCGGCAGTTGCAGCACTACCTTGATTTTGTTTGATTTCAGCAAGTTCTTGTTTGATTTCGACTAAAGCCTGATCCAAGCGAGCAGAATCAAAGTTAGAGTTGTCTGCATTATTTTGAGCAATTTCATTTGTTGTTTCAAGCTCGTCTTGCGCAACTTGCGTACGATCTGAATCTAGTGTTTCTCCATTCGCTTCTAACGCCTTGTAAACACCAGTTAAAGCCGATTCTCCAGTTACTTTTGAAACGGAAGCAACATCGATTTCAACATCACTGACACCTGCTGTGATTGCCGCATTGGCATATTGGTTGGATGTGATTTTTGTGATATTGCTTTGCGTGATGATCTTTACTTTTACACCTGTACCAGAATCTTGTTTTTGAACCATGACACTTGAAATTAAGCTGGATGTATCACCACCGGCAATTCCTAAATAGTTGTATAGGTCATTGGCATCCACACTTGTTTCGTAGACGTTATTTGTATCTTCAATATCAAATAGTTCACGTGTACTTTGGATTTGATCTTCACTTAAACCACCACCATATACAACGGTTGGTTTCCCCCATTTTTCATCTATAACGGATGTATCGATTGCGAATACGTTCGTTGCAGTAGCTGAAATACTCATAACGGCTGCAAGAGATACGCCTAATAATTTATTACATTTAAACATTTTTTGTTCTCCTTTTGTATAAATTTACTTTACTAGTGTATCTTAACTTTATTTTTTGTGCAAAAGTTTTGAATCTTATGTGAAATTTTGTTATACTTTTGTGGTAAGTTAAAACTAACCGGAGGGATGGAAATGCAGCTAACACAATCACAGGAAGATTATTTAGAAACAATATATGTATTAAAGTCTCAACAAGAGAATGTTCGTGCTATTGATGTAGCCGCAGCTTTAGGCTTTTCTAAGCCGAGTGTTTCACATGCTTTAAAAGACTTGAAAGAAAAAGAATTGATTTATACAGATAAAACGGGATATATATATTTTACAGATCAAGGTCAGAAGCAGGCTAGTCAAGTCTATGAAAGGCATATTTATTTTAAGAATCAATTGCTTCATGCGGGTGTAGAACCTGTTCTTGCAGAAGAAGAAGCTTGTCGTATGGAACATACAATTAGTGAAGAGACCTTTAAAAAATTAAAGGGTAGTAAATGTGAGCGTTCATGTATTGATTGTAAAGGGGATGGATGTAAGTAAAAAGCGTGAAAAATTCACGCTTTTTTAGTCTTTTCCTTGAGGAATAAATGGCGTCAAAGCATCGGCCAATGAATGCAGGTTGCGAGATTGGATGTAGACTTTGCCGGTTCCGTGGAACACATTCACTAAACCTTCACCTGTAGTAAATCCAAATGTTCCAGATGCAATCTTGATTTCGTAATCTAAAGAATCGTCCCATGCGACAACGTGTTCATTATCAATTGTAATTGGATGATCTTCATCTACATTGATTTCCATGATATCACCATAAGCATTGATTAATAGATCACCTTGACCAGATGTATGCATGACAAAGAATCCACCGGTTCCACCAAATAATGCTTTTCCTACGCTTTGTGTTTTCATTTCGTAGCTAACGGTATTATCACAGGCTAGAAAAGCACCATTATTTAAATAGTAGTGACATCCTGGTGTAACTTCTAAGCATACAATTTTTCCTGGAATCGAAGGCGCGATGCCTAGTAATCCGTCAGGACTTGTTCCGGTAGCTTCTGTAATAAACATGCTTTCGCCACTGGTAATACTTCGTCCTAAGGCACCTAATACGCCACCAATACCTTTTTTGCTGCTGTTCATTTTTCCTTCAATCACAACGTTTGACATATAGGCCATAGAGCCTCTTTCGATTTTTACCGTTTCATTATTTTGCAGATTGATTTCAACGATAGGGCAATCTGAATCGCCTTTAATTTTATAGTCCATAATGACCTCCTTTATATTTCTTTCTTTAATTGTATCAAGTGTATGTGAATTTAACATTAATTATCAAAATTTATTTAAATTGACATAAATAATGTTGATATTAGGATTATCTTAATGATAAAGGGGGTTGCACAAAATTGGTTGGAAATTAAAATATTTACACAAATTAGCTGACTTTAAAAAAATAAAAAACCGGTTTCCTTTATGTAAAGGTCAAGCATTATTTTGTATGAATGTAAAGGCTTGTTTTAGAAAAATTTATTAGTATACTAGATGTATACAAAAAATAGTTGAACCTTCAACTATTTTTAGGAGGATTAATATGAATGTAATTAAAAGAAGTGGAGAAGAAGTCATTTTTGATGCATCAAAGATTGAAAATGCAATCAAAAAAGCAAATAAAGCAACAACACATAATCAAATGACGGATGAATTGATTCATTCTGTAACGCAAAGTGTGATCGATAAATGTGAAAACTTGAAGAGAAGTCCAAATGTGGAAGAAATTCAAGATATGGTTGAGGGCGAATTGATGGAACACCGTTGTTTTGCGGTAGCTCACAACTATATCACATATCGTTATGAACGTGCCTTAATTCGTAAGGCCAATTCAACAGATAAACAAATCATGTCTTTATTGGAGCGTAATAATGAAGAAGTTAAACAAGAAAACTCAAATAAGAATCCATTAGTAAATAGCGTTCAGCGTGATTATATGGCTGGAGAAGTTTCAAAGGACATCACAAAACGTTTCTTGTTACCTCAAGATGTTATGGAAGCTCATGAAAAAGGTATTATTCATTTCCATGATTCAGATTATTTTGCACAACACATGCACAACTGTTGTTTAGTCAATTTAGAGGATATGCTTCAAAATGGTACTGTTATTTCTGAAACAATGATTGAAAAACCACATAGTTTCTCTACAGCATGTAACGTAGCTACACAAATTATTGCGCAAGTTGCTAGTTCACAATATGGAGGGCAAAGTATTACACTTTCTCACTTAGCTCCATTTGTACAGGTTTCAAGAGAAAAAGCGCGTCGTGAAGTAAAAGAAGAATTAGAATCATTGAATTTAGATTCATCTGAAGACACAGTTAATAAAATGGCAGAAATGCGTGTTCGTAAAGAAATTGAAAAAGGTGTACAGATGATTCAGTATCAGGTTATCACATTGATGACGACAAATGGTCAAGCTCCATTTGTGACTGTCTTCATGTATTTAAATGAAGTGCCTGAAGGACAGACTCGTGATGACTTAGCTATGATTATTGAAGAAATGTTGAAACAAAGAATCAAGGGTGTTAAAAATGAAAAAGGAATTTGGATTACGCCGGCTTTCCCTAAATTGATTTATGTTCTTGAAGAAAACAACATTGAAGAAGATTCTAAATATTGGTATTTGACAGAATTGGCAGCTAGATGTACAGCTAAGCGTATGGTTCCAGATTATATTTCTGAAAAGAAAATGTTGGAATTAAAAGTAGATGCGAATGGAGAAGGTCATTGTTATCCATGTATGGGATGTCGTTCATTCTTAACTACATATTTAGATGAAAATGGTAAACCAAAATATTATGGTCGATTCAACCAGGGTGTTGTGACTTTGAACTTAGTTGATGTAGCTTGTTCAAGTAAGCACGATGAAGAAGCGTTCTGGAGAATCATGGATGAAAGATTGGCATTGTGTAAAAAGGCATTGATGTGTCGTCATGAAAGATTATTGGGTACACCAAGTGATGTAGCTCCTATTTTATGGCAAAATGGTGCATTGGCACGTTTGAAAAAGGGAGAGCCAATCGACAAATTATTATTCGGTGGATATTCTACAATTTCTTTAGGATATGCTGGATTATGTGAATGTGTATATTATATGACTGGACATCCTCATACTGAAGAGCCAGGAACTTCATTTGGATTGAAAGTTATGCAGTATCTAAATGATGCTTGTGCTAAATGGAAGGCAGAAGAAAATATTGACTTCTCATTATATGGAACTCCTATGGAGTCAACAACATTTAAGTTCTCTAAACATCTACAAGAACGTTTTGGAATTATTCCACATGTAACAGATAAGAACTATATCACAAATAGCTATCATGTTCATGTAACAGAAGAAATCGATGCATTTACTAAATTAACATTTGAATCACAGTTCCAAAAACTTTCTCCAGGTGGAGCAATCAGTTATGTAGAAGTTCCAAATATGGAAAACAACATTGAGGCTGTATTGGCAATTATGAAACATATTTATAATCACATTATGTATGCAGAGTTGAATACAAAATCAGATTATTGCCAAGTATGTGGATATACAGGAGAAATCAAGATTGTGGAAGATGAAAACCACAAATTAGTTTGGGAATGTCCAAATTGTGGAAATCGTGACCAAGAAAAAATGAATGTGGCTCGTCGTACTTGTGGATATATCGGAACTCAGTTCTGGAATCAAGGACGAACACAAGAAATCAAAGAAAGAGTACTACACTTATAAGAGCTAGTTTCTAGCTCTTTTTTAGGAGAAATTTTAATGTATTACGGAAATATAAAGAAAAACGATATCGCAAATGGCAAAGGTGTACGTGTGACACTGTTTGTATCAGGCTGTACAAATCATTGTAAAAATTGCTTCCAGCCAGAAACATGGAGCTTTGATTATGGTAAGCCTTATACAAAAGAAACAGAAGATGAGGTTATTGAAGCTTTAAAGCCAAGTCATATTTCAGGTTTGACATTACTTGGTGGAGAGCCTTTTGAACCGGAAAATCAACGAGAATTAGTTAAATTGCTGCGTCGTGTACGTAAAGAATTACCAGAAAAGAATATTTGGTCATTTACTGGATTTATTCTTGATCAAGACTTGTTGGAGGGTGGTCGCAAACATTGTGAAGTAACAGATGAAATGTTGTCGTTATTGGATGTTTTAGTGGATGGTCCATTTAAAGAAGAAGAAAAAGATATCACATTGGCATTTCGTGGTTCAAGAAACCAAAGGCTTATTGATATGAAGAAATCTTTGAAAGAACAAGAGGTAGTTGAATTGGAAGTTTAATCTTCCAATTTTTTTATCAATTGTTAAGAAAATTTGATATAATAAATTCATGAACTATAGTGTGATTGTTTTAGCTGCTGGAAGAGGCAGTCGTACGAATTTAGATTATAATAAAGTATTTTATACTTTTGAAAATGGACAAACTGTACTGAATAAGAGTCTGTCTGTTTTTTTATCAGATGAAGATTGTAAACAGGTCGTTTTAGTTTGTGCGGATTATGAAAAGGACTATGTTACTGAAAACTATTTATATGATTCTCGAATCCAAGTTGTAACAGGAGGACAAACACGTCAAGATAGTGTATACAATGGATTACAAGTCGTAAATCAAGATTATGTCATGATTCATGATGGGGCTAGACCTTTTGTTGAAAAAAAGTGGATTTTAGATTTAAAACATACTTTAGAAACGGAATCGGCTTGTTTATTGATGGTGCCTAGTGTGGATACGACAAAAATTGTTGTGGATGGCTATGTAAAGGAATCATTAGAAAGAAAGCTTGTATATCATGCACAGACACCGCAATGTTTTAAAACAGGCTTGATTAAAGAATGTCACCAACTCGCAAGAAATAAACAAGTGCAGGCAACGGATGATGCACAACTTGTAGAATGGTTTTCGGATGTGAAAGTAAAGGTTGTATTATCAAGTTTCACAAATAAAAAAATAACTTTGCCAGAAGATTTGAAAGGATAGGTATAAAGATGGAATATTCAGCGTTGGTATTTGATGATTGTAAAGAAGTAGAAGATACGTATGACAAATTGTTAGAAACAATTGATTTGTTTGCGAATGATGAAAATTGTACACAAATCGTTGTGAGCTGTAAAAGTGTATGGACATTAAGACTGGCTTCATCTCCTAAAAATAAGGTGATGCTTGTACAAAGACCAGATAAACCATATGTTGCTTTGTTGAATGGTTTAAAGGCTGTTAAACAAGAAAATGTTGTAGTGACAGGCATTTCTACAAAGCATACAAAAGAAAATGTCGATGTCTTATTAGATCATTTATCAAAATATCCAGCTATTAACTTTGATAAAGACTTGCAGGCATTTGATACAAGATTATTGATGTTCTGCCTACAAAAAGCCATTGAATCCAACTTGGCAATTACATCTTATGCCCAAGCTGTTACGCTTGCGGATACACCATTAGAATCTATTGAATGATACGGCTATTGTCGTATCTTTTTTTTAATAGAATCTTAATAATTTCACATGCGAAAAGGTAGTACAATAAATATATGCATAACTCAAATAATTTATCTAAAAGCTATAAAGAAATAATTAAACAACACATATTTACTTTATTTAATGGAATCAACGTTGTTCTAGCTATATTTGTATTCTTTACGGGATCTTACCGTAATATGCTCTTTATGATTACCGTCATTTTGAATATGTTGATTGGACTCTTTCAAGAAATTCGTTCAAAACATATGCTGGATAAGTTGTCACTATTACACCAGCCAAAGATTCATGTGATTCGAAATGATACTGAAATTGAATTAAATATTCAAGAAATTGAGGTGGATGATGTTTTAGTTTTATATGCCGGTGATGAAATCGGTGTAGATGGACACATAATATCAGGAAGTATTGAATGTGATGAGTCTATGTTGACTGGTGAAAGTGATGCAGTATATAAAAAAGAAAAAGATACATTGTTAAGTGGAAGTTTTGTGGTATCCGGAAAATGTTGGATGCATGTCGATAAAGTAGGACAAGACACATATGCTTACTCTATATTAAAACATGCCAAACGCTTTAAAAGATATCCAAGTCAACTTCGAGATTCAATTGATACCATTATTAAATGGTGTACATACATTTTAATTCCACTAGGATGTGCCTTGTTTATTAAACAATTGATTAAAACCAATTATACAACTGCAACCTTAAATACAGTGGCTGCTGTTGTAGGTATGATTCCCGAAGGACTTGTATTTTTGACAAGTGTTGCCTTGGCAATCAGTGCTTATAAGCTTGGTAAACAAGATGTTTTAGTACAAGAACTTTATTGTATTGAAACTTTAGCTCGAACAGACACACTTTGTTTAGATAAAACAGGTACATTGACACAAGGAAAGCTAAGTGTTTGTCACGTAGAAGAAAATGAAAATATCGATGGAATTCTAGGTGATATGATGCAAGCTTTACCGGATGACAATGCGACTGCCGTTGCGATAAGAAATTATTTTAAGGCAAGAGATTATAAAAAAGTTGTATCTTATTTGCCATTTTCAAGTCAAAGAAAATATTCAAGTGTGACATTTGAAGATGGAGAATATAAATTAGGAGCCTATTCATATATTGCCAAAGAGATAGATTCAGAAGTCGAAAAACACATAGAACACTATACGTCTCAAGCTATGCGTGTTGTTGTTTTAATGAAAGATGATTCTGTTTTGGCTTATATTTGTTTACAGGATGAATTAAGGCCAGATGCCAAAGATACTTTAAACTTCTTTAAAAAACAAGGTGTAGATATTAAATTGATTTCAGGCGATGATCCAAAAACAGTTGAAGCTCTAGCTAGAAAGGCAGGTTTTACATCCAAAAGTATCGATATGTCTAGCGTAAAGGATGTAGATTCTGTTGTTGATTCCTATTCGATTTTTGGGCGTGTTACACCAGAACAGAAAAAGGAACTAGTCTTAGCTTTAAAAAGAAGAAATAAAACCGTCGCAATGACAGGGGATGGCGTTAATGATGTCATGGCATTAAAGGAAGCGGATTGTTCCATCGCGATGGGCTCAGGCTCACAAGCATGTAAAAGTGTGGCAAGCTTAGTTTTATTAGAAAACCAAATGAATGCATTACCTGTTATCTTGTATCAAGGTAGATGTGTTATTAATAATATTCAAAGAACAGCCTCCTTATTTTTAGTGAAGACAATCTTTTCAATTGGACTTTCTTTATTGACACTTGTATGTTTAAAAAACTATCCATTTAAACCCATCCAATTGACATTGATTTCTGCCTTGGCAACTGGTATTCCTAGCTTTGTATTAACGCTTGAACCAAATGGAAATATTGTGAAAGGAAAATTTTTAAGGAATGTCATATCTAAAGCATTACCAGGCGCTATATGTGTTATATGTAGCGTAATTGGTGTATCGATTCTAGGTCATTTTGTATCTATTTCACCAAGCGAATATTCAACAATGTGCACAATTCTTGCCGGAGTGAATGCACTTATGGTATTGATACGAGTATGTGTACCAATGACACTTTTAAGAAAGATATTAGTTACAATCATGTGTATGATTTTTATAGGTTCAATCATTTTATGTAAGAACTTTTTCTATATTGTTCACTTAAGATGGTATGAAATTATCTATGTAATTCTAAATATATGTTTGATCCCCTTTATACTAACGTTTGTATCGTATTGGGTAAAAGTATTTTTGAGAAAACTAAATCGTAAAAAGAAAAAGTTTGGAAATTAATCCAAACTTTTGTTTATCCCCAAACCTCTTCGGCAATTTCTTTAACCAATTTAACTTTAGCCCATTGTTCATCTTCTGTCATGATATTTCCTTCTTCAGTTGAAGAAAAACCGCATTGTGGGCTTAGACAAAGTTGTTCTTTGGCCACATATTTTTCAGCTTCTTGAATTCTTTTCTTTACTTCTTCTTTGTCTTCTGGTTCTGGAAATTTTGAAGTAATCAATCCAAGAACGACTTTTTGATTTTGAATATAGCGAAGTGGACTAAAATCACCGGATCTTTCTGAATCATATTCTAAGAAGAATCCATCTACCTTACAATGACCGAATAAAGTTTTGGCAACTGGTTCATAACCACCAGATGAGAACCAAGTAGATCTGAAGTTTCCTCTACAGATATGCATTGTGATTGTCATATCTTCTGGCTTTGCCTCTAGTGCGAGATTGATCATGTCGACATAAGATTTTGCGATTTCATCTAAATCAAGACCTCTTTCCTTATAAGCCTTTCGTTTATTCGCATCACAGAATTCTCCCCAAGATGTATCATCCAATTGTAGATATCTACATCCAGCATCATAAAATGCACGGATAGCCTTCTGATATGCAATCGCAATATCATGATACAACACATTCATGTCTTGATAACGTTTAATAGGTGTATATTCTTCGCTACGTACGCAACAAATTAAATGAAGCATAGAAGGAGATGGAATTGTCATCTTACAAAGCGTGCCTTGTGCGATACTATTTAAGTATTTGAAATGTTCTAAAAATGGATGGTTACCAAAATCAATTTTATCTACAATCTTTAATGTAGCTGCTTTAGGCTGATGCCCTTTAAAATGTACAGACCAATGATCCGCCTTAATTTCTTCTACACCATCAAGATCGGCAAGAAAATCTAAATGCCAATATCTTCTTCTGAATTCTCCATCTGTAACGGCTTGAAGTCCTACTTCTTTTTCTTTTGTGACTAACTCTTGGATGGCTTTATCTTCAATAGCTTTTAATTGTTTGGCATCAATCGTTCCATTCGCAAATTCTTCTCTAGCACTTTTTAGATAGTCGGGACGTAAAAAACTTCCGACTACATCATATTTAAATGGTGGTTGAACTGTCATAATCAATTCCTCAACTTTCGTGTGTGTTAAGTCTATCACATTTGTAGACTATAGAATAATTGAAATATTCTTTATGTGGTTATAGTTAAAAACTATAATAAAAAAGAAGCCTGGAATTAACCCCAGACTTCTTCGGCAATTTCTTTGACTAATTTAACTTTAGCCCATTGTTCCTCTTCTGTTAATTTATTGCCGATTTCACAAGACGCAAAACCACATTGTGGACTTAGACACAAGTTTTCTAATGGGACATATTGACTCGCTTCTTTAATACGAGCAATCACAGTTTCTTTGTCTTCTAATTTAGCTGACTTTGTCGTAACTAAACCAAGAACAACTTTTTTATCTGGTGTGACCGCTTTTAATGGTTCAAATCCACCAGAACGAGCATCATCAAATTCTAAGAAATAGGCATGTACATTTTCTTTCGCAAATAATGTTTTTGCGACGGCATCATAGGCACCGCTTGAAGCATAGGTAGAGTGGAAATTACCACGACAAACATGCGTATTGATTGTTAGATCTTCTGGTTTATCTTCAATCGCAAGATTGTTGATACGCAAGAATAATTCTTGTACTTTTAGTAAACCTTCTTGATCTGTTTGGAAAAACAACGGCGCTTTTTCATCCACTAACATACCCCATGAACAATCATCCAACTGGATGCATCGACATCCGACATCATATAATTGTTGGATCACAACTTTATACCCATTCGCAATATCTTGAACCAATTCTTCTGTATCTTCATAATATTTTTTTGTATTTTCCATCGCAAAAGGAAGAATCATTTGTTCTAAAAATTGGGCTGGAGCAGGAATGGTTTGTTTGGCAATTGTGTTTTCGTCTTCGAATTGTTTCACAAATTTAAAATGTTCTACAAAAGGATGGATTCCATTTACACCTACTTTTCCAGTGATATATGTATCATCAATCATGGCAGCTTCTCCATGGAAAGGAAGACCAGTCTTGGTTGGTGTATGCGATACACCATCAAATCCCCACATAAAATCTAAGTGCCAAGTCGCACGTCTAAATTCACCATCTGTGATCACATGAAGTCCGGCTGCTTTTTCTTTTTGAATTAAATCGGTAATGCACTCATCTTCGATTTGGGCCAATTCTTCTCTTGAAATTTTTTTAGACTCATAATCTTTACGAGCTTGTTTTAGTTTTTCAGGTCTTAAAAAACTTCCAACTACATCATATCTATAAGGTGTTTGTACTGTCATAATTAAATTCCTCAACTTTCGTTGGATTAAGTCTATCACATTTGTCGAGTATAGAATAATTGAAATATTCTTTAGTTTGTTATAGACAAAAGCTATAATAAAAGACCAATTTCACTTGGTCTTTTGAATATATTGAATTAGATGATTTAGATAATTTTTTGACATGTTGGATAAAACGCCATCACTAATATAGCCTATTTCCATAACTTCATCGCTATCAAGTGGAATGGATACAATGTTGTCTCCGTTTAAATCCGTGCTTAAGATACCTGAAGAAATCGTATATCCGTTTAGTCCAATCAATAAATTAAATAATGTAGCGCGATCAGAAACAACGATACTCTTTTTAGATGGTTGCGTACTGTGTAGTTCTTCAGAAAAATAAAATGAATTATTGATACCTTGTTCATATGTTAGACGGGGATAGTTCTCTAAATCTTCCATTTTCACTGTTTTTTTATTGGATAAAGGATTTGTCTTAGAAACAAACACATGGGGTTTGGCTTCAAATAATTTAGTGAATGTAAGATGTTCTTTCTTTAAGATACTTTGAATGACTTCACGATTGAAATGGGAAAGATAAAGAATACCAAGTTCACTTCGATGGTTTTTTACATCATCAATAATGTCATGGGTTCTTTGTTCTCTTAATGAAAATTCATATTCACTTTGATTGTATTCTTTGACTAAGGCGACAAAGGCATTGACCACAAAGGCATAGTGCTGGCTTGAAATCGCAAATACAGTTTTTGCCGGAACTGTATTTTTATATTGTTCTTCAAGTAAGTTGGCTTGTTCAATGACTTGTCTAGCGTAGCCTAGAAATTTTTCTCCTTGTTCAGAAAGAAGAATACCTTTATTTGTTCGAACGAATAAACAGATGGACATTTCTTCCTCTAAATCATGAATGGATTTTGAAAGAGATGGTTGTGAAATAAACAAAGCTTTGGCTGCGGAATTAAAAGATCCAGATTCAACGACCTGGATCACGTAGCGCAATTGTTGCAGCGTCATTAGTCAACAATTGTGATTGTATCAATCACTTGAGGATTTCTAGGACGATCATTGAAAGTAGTAGGTGTCTTTGCGATTTTATCTACATTTTCCATACCTTCAATAACTTTACCAAACGCAGCATATTCACCATCTAAATGAGGTGCATCTTGGTGCATAATGAAGAATTGACTTCCTGCACTATTTGGATCCATAGCACGAGCCATAGATAATACACCACGAGTGTGTTTTAAATCGTTTTTAAATCCATTCGATGCGAATTCTCCATGAATTGTATAACCTGGACCACCAGTACCATTTCCAATTGGGCATCCACCTTGAATCATAAATCCTTTAATAACACGGTGGAAAGTTAATCCGTTATAGAATTTCTTTTCGATTAGACTCAAAAAGTTTTGAACGGTTTCAGGAGCAATCTCTGGATATAATTCCGCTTTGATTTGATCTCCATTCTTCATTGTGATTAAAATATTTTTCGTTTCCATGTTTTAGTTTTCCTTTCTTATATATTGTAATGCGATACAACCAAGACCTGTATGTACGGCAATTACGGAACTAATATAGTTTATATGAATATTTTCTTCAGGTACACCCTTTTCGATAAAACATTTTTTAAAATGGTTGGCACCCTCTAAAAAATCTGAGTGAATAATATAGATATCTGTATGTTTGATATCAATATCATCAATAACTTTATCAATCGCATAGGCATCGGCTCTCTTTTCTGTGCGGACCTTATTTAAAACATCAATTCTGCCTTCTGTACCTTTATTTAGGTGTAAGACAGGATAAATCTTTAATAAGCCCGCAAGCGTTGCAGCCATTGGCGTTAATCTTCCACCGCGTTTTAAGTGCTGAAGATCTTTTACAAGAATCAATGAGTTTGATTCATTAATGGTAGGTTGAACGATATCCAATATTTCTTGGGAAGACTTATTTTCATCCACTAATCTTTTAATCCAGATTGCGACGTGTTTTTCAAGCTCACAAGTTGAATACATATCAATGACATGTACATTCATTTCGAGTTCACGGGCAATACTTTGCATGGTGCTAGCATTTGTGGATAATCCATTCGTCAATGGAATCGCAAATACTGTATCGTATTCTTTTTTGAGTTCTTCGAATAAATTATAGATTTTTTGGTAAGCAGCCATACTTGTTTTTGGCATTTTACCTTTGGCTAATTCTTTATAAATATCTTGTGTTGAAATCTCTAATGTATCTTGGTATGTTGTTTCATCAATTGTGATTTGTAAGGGAAGCAGGTAAATACCTAATTCTTTTGCCTGTTCAAAAGATAGATTGGATCCTGTATCCGTTACAACGGCAATTTTTTCCATACTAGAATCCTCGAATAGTTTGGGCATCGATGTTTTTAATAATTTCAACCGCAAGTTTTACAGCATTGTCATAATCTTCTTCAGAACAGATGCCAAAAGAAGCGTGCGCAAAACGAACTGGAATACCAATAATGATGGTTGGAATGTTATAGCGGTGTGTGATACCTGCATTGGTTCCTCCACCTTTTCTTACACTTTCCTGTACAGGAATATTTTTTTCATGAGCCAAATCAATTGCATAACGCATAAAACGAGGGCTTGTGATATAAGAACGGTCAAACCAACGTAACATTGGACCTTTTTTCAAGGCGGATTGAATCATGTAGTCTGGTTCAAATGTATCATCACTTGGACATCCTTCGAAACAAATCGCAATGTTTGGACTTAAATTTTTGATGGCTGTGTCCATACCTCTTTCGCCCACTTCTTCTTGCGTTGTTAATGTGGCTTCAATGTTGTGGTTTACATCTTTTAATTGGTGAAGTACATCCATTACGGCTGCACATCCAATACGACAATCAAAAGCTTTTCCTAAGAAGATTTTGTGTGCTTCATCATATTTACAAGTAACGGCAGGACACATGAAGTTACCTACTGAAATATGGAAATCTTCTTTTACTTCTGTAGCACTTGTAGCTCCTACATCAATAACTAGATCATCAAAATCTACTTTTCCATTACGCTTTGCTTCAGATAAGAAGTGGACGGGTTGACTTGCCACAATACCAGAAATCTTTTCACCTTTATCATTTAGAATCCAGACTTCACCAGATACAATGTTTTTTGGGTCCCATCCACCTAATGGTAAAAAGCGAATTGTACCATTTGGCTTGATGGCTTGTACAATAAAACCAACTTCATCGGCATGCGCATCCAAAAGAATAGTTGTCTCGTGTTCTTTATCTTGTTTAAAGTGCATATATGTATTACGCATTGTGTCATCATGAACTTCACAAATATCCTTTACATCTTCCATGGCTAATGAAGATACTTCATCTTCCATGCCACTTGGTCCAAAGGCAGTTGAGAAGTCAAGAATTCGTTTAATTTTTGAATTCATATCATTTCCTCCATAAATTTGTTAATATTATAACACAGATACATACTTGTGGATGTGATTCTGGTCATTTGAATCAAATTGTATTTGGACAAAGGACTAGAATAATTGTATCTTACCGAAAAAGGAGATTTTTGCATGAAAAAATTAATGTCAAAACTACATTTTAGAAGTATATATAAAACAATCGTATTAACTTTGATCTTATGCTTTGTCTATAACATTGCCTATTTAATGATGAGTGCTTCCGGTATGAATGTCTATGTAAGACAAAGTCTAGAAGTCGTACTAAGTTTATTATCGAGTTTAGGCTTCTATTTTATTTGTACAAAGATATGGAAAAAGAAGAATTTTTGTGCATCTGCAGTTTTAAAAGTGTTAGTACTACAAGGTATTTATATTTTAATTGTGAGCGGAATTCTTTCAAATCTAGTGAATGTTTGCGCAAATAATACCGGCTTAATGTTAGTGCTACAACTTATTAGCGCATTCTGCTTAGTTATGATGGTGCCATTCCAATTGATTTTCTATTATGGATTGATTCATGATAAAAACTTAAAGGAATTTATTCCTTTCGCCTTAAAAAAACACCAGAAATCCATGTTGAACTGGTATTGTACATTACTAATCTGTATTGTTGTATTTGATACAATGTCTGGAGGGTTATTTAGTGCAGCACAAGGCTTTAATGCCCAAAGTATTTTAGTTGGATCTATGTATATGGGAAATCCCATGATATCTTGGATGATGTATTTATTCTTGGGAGTTAGCTTTCAGTCAAGTCTTGCCGCTATGTTTACTTATTTGTTTGTGAATTTCTTAATGGGCTTTATCTATTGCATTCTTGAATTGAATTATGTTTCTTATGTAGGAAGTCTTTTAGATGCAGATTAATGAATTAAAAATTACCAGTCGAAGACTTGGCCTTTTAGTAAAAATGAATATCTTAACTGTAGAAGATTTATTGAAATATTATCCTTTACGTTATGATACCGTACAAACATTGCCATATTCACAGTGGAATGAAAAAGAAAATGTTGTATTTCAAGGTTTGATTTGTTCGGCTACCCGAGTGATTCGTTTATCGAAAAATCGTTCTATGACTAAATTTAAAGTGATGTCATGGAATGAAGAATTGAACATTACTTTATTTAATCGTCCATGGCCATCTCAGTTTGGCTTTGGCAAGACCATTACGATTTATGGGCAGTATCAAGGCAATAATAATGTGGTGGCTTCCACATACAATTTCAAACCACTAGATCAACAATTGGGCTTACATCCAGTGTATCCATTGATTGAAGGTTTGAAGCAATCGGATATACAGGCCATTATGAAAGAGGCTTTAAAACATGTGGATGTTTTGCCTCAAAGAGTACCACAAAGGTATATTGAAAAGTATAAGTTATTAGATATATCGACAGCTTATAAATGGATTCATTTTCCAGAGAATGAAAAGCAGCTGCATGCCGCAATTCGTACATTGAAGTATGAAGAGTTTTTATGTTTTCAATGTGTCATGCAGTCGATGCATGAAAAAAAGGAAATTAAAAAAGCTAAGAAATTTTCGGTGACAACCGTAAAGAAATGGATTTCAAATCTACCTTTTGAGTTAACGAAGGATCAGCTTTCAAGTATTGATGATATTCTATATGATTTAAAGAGTACAAATGTGATGTTTCGCCTTGTTCAAGGAGATGTTGGATGTGGAAAAACAATTGTTGCTCAAATTAGCATGTATGCCAATCAGCTAGCTGGGTATCAATCGGCTTTGTTGGCGCCAACCGAAATCTTAGCTCGCCAACATGTAGAGAATATGCATAAATTAGGTTTAGATGCGACTTTATATGTTTCAAGTATACCAGCTAAGGAAAAGAAAGAAATTTTAACGAAGCTTGAGAATGGGGAAATATTAAATGTGGTAGGAACACATGCTTTATTTCAAGAAAATGTTATTTTTAATAAATTAGGCCTTGTGATTGCGGATGAGCAACAGCGTTTTGGTGTGAAACAAAGAAGGTCTTTATTGGAAAAAGGTAAGTGTGTTGATTTTCTAATGATGTCAGCTACACCAATTCCTAGAACGTATGCACATTTCTTATATGGAGATATGGATATAAGTTCGATTCATACAATGCCTGCAGGAAGAAAGAGTGTTGTCACAAAGTATTTTAAAACTTCAAGTATGTCTCCTGTTTTAAAGGATGTGTTGAAATTTATTGAAGAAGGTAGACAATGCTATGTCGTATGTCCTGCCATTGAAGAGAATGATGAATATAAAATGCGTAATGTATTTGAGATTTATGAAGGTATGACAAAGACATTAAAAGATATACGTATTGGTTTGCTTCATGGGAAAATGACAAGTCAGGAAAAGGAAGAGACCATGGAAAAATTTTCCAAACATGAGCTAGATATCCTTGTTTCTACAACGGTTATTGAAGTTGGTATTGATGTAGCCAATGCGAGTGTGATGGTGATTTATGATGCGCATCGCTTCGGTTTAAGTACTTTGCATCAGCTTAGAGGACGTGTGGCACGTGATAAAAAACAGGGGTATTGTTTCTTGTTGTCGGCATCGAGTGATCCTCAGGCAATTGAGCGCTTAAAAAAGATGGAAGAATTAAAAGATGGCTTTGAAGTATCCAATTATGATTTGCATATGCGCGGTCCAGGTGATATTTTAGGAATAAGACAAAGTGGTATGCCTTGTCTAGTGTTTGGTGATTTTGAAAAAGACCAGGCAATGATGGAAACGTGTATTCAGGATGCCAAGGAAATCATACAGGATCAAGTGGATGTGGATTTGTTGTTGTATATTTCAAGGGCAATTGAAAGTGCACAGTATTTTGATTAGGAGTTTTACAATGGATAAACAGAAGATAGAGAATAAAGCTATATATTTTATGTGCTTATTAAGTATGATATGCATTCTTGTTTTGATTGCTTACTTCTTCTTTTTGCGTAATGTTGAAATTGATATTATGGCAAATGCGCAATATACGTATGTTGGAGAAAATGGGAATGCAAGTGTAACCGTAAGTGCTAAACAGGGGGATCTAAACCAAAGAACACAGGATTTTTTGAACTCTGTTCAATATGAAGTCAGCCCCAATACAGATTTATCAAATGGGGATACGATTCATGTAACGGCAACGTATGATGAGGCTTTAGCCAATCAATATCATTATCAGCCTAAAAGTGTGGAAACCGATGTGGTGGTTAAGGGGCTTGCCAATCGTTATAGTGCATTAGAAGATATTCCGAAAACATTGATTCAAGATGGAAAAGATGCAGCTATAGATTACGTTAAGGATAATCAAGAATCTATTTATACTATAGATGGTAAAGAAGATAAGGCGCCTGGACTTGATAAAATGAAGATTGTCTATTCGGCTTATTTGAAATCGAATCAAAAAAATAATAGTGATCGATTTGTGTATATTGTACAAATGAATTATGCCTCAGAAATTTTATATTACATGGTATGTATTCCGAATATTAATGATTCAGATACGATAGATACGCATAATATCTATGGAGAAAAGGCATATTTGACACAAGATGAGTTGAATAGTAAAGACTTTAGTGGATATGTAAATCGTGTATATTCATCAAAATATCAAATTGACCAAATAAATAAAGAAGTCAAATCAAATTGACTTCTTTATTTTAGTTTATTCATTAATTCTTCAAAATCTGGTTTTTCAATTTCATGAAATTCAATAGTAACACTGTCGTTATCTTTATAACGAGGAATCAAATGAACGTGGAAATGGTTAACGCTTTGTCCTGCAGCCTCATGCACATTACTTAAAATGTTGATGCCATCACAATGTAGAGCTTGTTCTAATTTGTTGGCAAGTTTACTAGCAACTTCAAATACATGGTTTCGTGTTTCATCAGGACAATCTAAAAAAGAATCACAGTGTTCTTTTGGGACAACAAGTGTGTGTCCATAAGAAGTAGGGTTGATGTCTAGAAAAGCGATAACACTTTCGTCTTCATAAATTTTATTGCTTGGAATTTCACCGTTAGCGATCATACAAAAAATACACATAAGTATAAGTCCTCCTTATTCAAAATAATACATCGTTTTAGATAAAATGAAAAGCCAGACTAAGGGGGTGTCTGGCTTTTCAATAAGGGGATAGAAAATAGTATGAATACCATTTACTGATTTCATACCGGCAAGGTCTTCAAACTCCTTGCTTGTATAGAAGTATACCATAAGTTGTGTCAAATAAAATGTGAAAAGTGTGGGAAAATATGTGATTTAACGTAAAAGTAGTATTTTTGCCCCACTTTTTTGATTTTTTTGTCTCATTTTACAAAATTGAGAGAGCTTGCGAGTGTCAAAAATGGGAAAATTTGGATTTTTCATGAATTATAAATATAGAGAACTAGTTTTATGCTATAATGTAAACTAAGCGGAGGTTTTGAGATGATTGTAAAAACCATTCAGGAAATAGTAAATATGATGCATGCAAATGTGCATGGTGATATTGATGATACAAGAAAAATACATGGTGTCGTGATTGATTCGCGACAGGTGACAAAAGATGTTTTATATGTACCAATTATTGGTCAAAGGGTAGATGGGCATACATTTGCTAAACAAACAATCGAAGATGGTGCTTTAATTAGTTTGTGGCAAAAGGATCATGTCCCATATCCAGATTTTCCTGTTATTTTAGTTGATGATACGCTTAAAGCTATGCAAGATCTCGCAAAAGCATATTTAGATGAGTTGCGTCCATTAGTAATTGGTGTAACGGGTTCTAATGGAAAAACAAGTTGTAAAGATATGTTATATAGTATTTTCTCACAGGAGAAGAAAACACAAAAAACACAAGGAAACCGTAACAGTGAGATTGGTCTTCCATTAACTATTTTTGACTTTGATGAAGATATTGAAGTTGCCATTTTAGAAATGGGTATGGAAAATAAAGGCGAAATTACGCAGTTGACTTCAATTGCACAGCCAGATATTTCTGTGATTACTTCTGTAGGTTCGGCTCATATGGAAAATTTGGGTGGTAGACTTCAGATTGCTCAGGCGAAATGTGAAATCTTAGAGGGATTAAAGGAAAATGGTTTATTCCTTTACAATTATGAAAGTGAAGAAATAAAACAGGTTCTTTCGACTTTGAATACAGAAAACAAGAAAATTGTTTCTTTTGGTCAAAATGGAGATGTTTCTATCACTAGTGATATTAAATATGATAAAAAAGGAATTGTGTTTAACTGTAATATTTTAGATGCACCTATTCATTTACGTGCATTTGGTGATTTCCAGGCTATGAACGCATTGCCGTGTATTTATATCGCAAAGGCTTGTCATTTAAAAGAAAAATCTATTTTGAATGGATTGGCTGATTTAGAAATGACAAAGATGCGTACACAGCTGATTCCAGTTTCAAATGCGTATATTTTAGATGATACATATAAATCAAATCCAGAAAGCGCAAAGGCAGCTATCGATACATTGATGGAATTGCCTGCAAAAAAACATATTGCGATTTTATCGGATATGTTAGATCTTGGAAGTGAAGAAAAACAATTGCACTTTGATGTGGGTGAATATGCTAAACGAAAAGGTGTAGATGAATTATATTGTACGGGTCCTCTTTCTAAAGAAACAAGTGATGGTTTTAATGGAAAGTGGTATGAAACAAAAGATGAGATATATGAAGCTATTAAACCTTTGTTAGCTCAAGATTGTATTGTTTTGATCAAGGGTTCAAGAGCTATGAAAATGGATACTTTAGTAGATGCGTTTAGGGGGAAAAACAATGAGTAAATTACGTTTAGGTGTCGTATTTGGAGGACAAAGTAGTGAATACTCTGTTTCATTGCATTCTGTCGCTTCCTTTTTACGTCAGATTCATGCTGATAACTATGATATGACTTTGATTGGAATTAATAAAAATGGACATTTCTATTTATATAACGGAGATGTAGATTCAATCGAACATGATACATGGGAAAATAAAGAAACTTGTGTATCTTGTGCATGGGTAAATGGAGGAATCATGCCTTTGGATGGCTCAAACAAAGTCATTGAATTGGATTGTGTATTCCCAGTACTACATGGAAAAAATGGAGAAGATGGATTGATTCAAGGATTACTTGAATTGATGAATATTCATTATGTAGGCTGTGATGTAATGTCGAGTGCGATGTCAATGGACAAAGAAATCATGCATATTCTTTGTAAGGAAGCCAATATTCCTTGTGCAGATTATATTTGTTTATACGCAAATCGAGAAAATCCTACATTTGAACAGATTCAAGAAGAGATTCCATTGCCTTGGATCGTTAAACCATGTAATGCAGGAAGTAGCTATGGAGTTCATTTTGTGAATAGTAAAGAAGAATTTGAAAGTGCATGTAAAGATGCTTTCTTCTATGATGGCCGCGGTAAGATCTTAGTGGAAAAAGTCATTAAGGGCTTTGAGATTGGTTGTGCTGTTATGGGAAATGAAGAAATCTTTACAGGATCTGTGGATGAAATTGAAATTACTGGTGGATTCTTTGATTTTGAAGGTAAGTATGAGATGAAGGGGGCAGCTATTTATTGTCCAGCTCGTATTGATGAAAAAACATTTAAAGAAGCACAAGAATTGGCTCGTAGAACATATATTGCGATGAACTGCTGTGGTATGGCACGTGTGGATATGTTTGTGACAGAAGATAAAGAAGTAATCTTAAATGAATTGAATACAATTCCAGGATTAACGGCTACTTCTCGTTATCCTTCTATGATGAAAGAAGCTGGCGTTGAATTTGCGGATTTAATTGATAAGCTAGTTGAATTAGCTATGCAAAGGACAATTGGAGCATGTTAGAAGCTTATAGTCGGGCTTGGACTGAAATTGATTATGATGCGATTGCACATAATGTAGAAGAAGTAAGAAAGCTCGTAAAGAACACAAAAATTATGGGTATCGTCAAAGCCAATGCGTATGGTTTAGGTGATGTCGCATGTGCTAAGGCTTTACAAAAATGTGGTGTAGATTACTTTGGTGTTTCTAGTGTGGATGAGGCTTTGAACTTAAGAAATGCTGGAATACAAGATAATATTCTAATATTAGGATATACACCTAGCATGCATTTCCACTATCTTCATGAACAAAATATTGTTCAATCTTTGGTTTCTATTGAATACGCAAGAGAATTAAATGCGTATGCCAAGGAAAATAATGTGAAGATTCGTTGCCATTGTAAAGTCGATACAGGTATGTGCAGAACGGGTATTGTTTATCAAGAACAAGATAAACATATAGAAGATATTTATGAAGAGTATCGTATGGAAAATCTATGTGTAGAAGGCATCTTCTCACATTTTCCAGTGAGTGATTGTTTGGATGAAGATTGTGCAGACTTCACAAAAAAACAAATTCAATTATTTGATGAAGTTATTGATTTATTGAAATCTCAAGGTATTGATCCAGGTATTCGTCACCTTCAAAACAGCTATGGTATTTTGAATTATCCAGAATTGGAATATGAATATTGTAGACCGGGTCTACTTTATATGGGTGTGACAAGTGATGATCATATTGAAATTAAGACAGATCCTGATTTTATTCCAATCATGTCTATGTATGCCAATGTGAGCTTGGTGAAATGGATCTATCCTGGACAAAGTGTAAGTTATGGTCGTCATTTTGTGGCTGAAAAGCCAACAAAAGTTGCGACAATGAGTATTGGATATGCGGATGGTTTACCACGTCTTTTATCGAATCAGGGATTTGAAGTGTTAGTGCATGGTCAAAGATGTAAGGTGATTGGAAACTTATGTATGGACCAATGTATGATTGATGTTACAGAAGTAGAAGATGTAAAAGAAGGCGATGTAGTATGCATCGTTGGTCATCAAGGAAATGAAGTCGTTACTGTGGATCAAATTAGTCGTATGGCTAAGACTATCAACAATGAGACACTAACTTCGATTTCTTCGCGTGTACCTAGATTAAAGGTGCGTTCATGAAAAGACAGTATGCATCGATAGATATTGCGCGTTATGTTTCGGCTTTATTGGTTGTATGTGTTCATACATTTCCATTTTTAGAGATTTCTGAAACATTTAACACGTACTTTATTCATACTGTATGTCGTTTGGCTGTTCCATTCTTTTTTACGACAAGTGGATTCTTCTTCTTTAGAAACTATGATTCAGAAAATGAAGATTTGAATGAGACTCGTTTAAAGAAGGCATTGATTCGTTTATTTAGAATCTATTTGATTTGGACAATTCTTTATTTGCCATATACGATTTTTGATTATACGCACACAGGTTTCCATATTAAGTATTTATTTACATATGTGAGAGATTTTTTCTTGAATGGAAGTTATTATCACTTGTGGTTTTTACCAGCTTTAATGTTAGCGGATGTAATTGTGTACTATTTGTATAAGAAAAAAGGCTTGAACTTCACATTGTTGACTACATTTATATTATATTTTGTAGGTTACTTGATTAATGTATATACACCAATTTGGGAAAGTATTCCAGGTATATCCTTCTTCTTTGGTTTCTTTACAAAAACATTGTCAACCGCAAGAAATGGAATCTTCTTTGGTCCTATGTTTATTGCGATTGGTTTATTACTTTCAAGAACACGTCGTTTACCTAAAAAGGTTAGCTTGATTGGTTTCTTGATTAGTTTTGTATTATTCTTTGCGGAAGTATCTATATATCGTCATTTCGGTATTTTAAGAGATCTAACAAGTATGTATATTTGTTTAGTTCCCGCTATTTATTTCTTAGTGAATTATTTATTAAAGGTCAATATTCCATATCGTAAAATGTTTACAATTTTACGTCATGATTCATTGATGATTTATACTTCACATATTTTGTTTGCCAAAATCTTCTTGGCATTGATGCCACATGCGCATTTAGTTGTTTATTTCTTAACTTTGGCATGTGCACAATGTTTGGCAGGTTTTGTGACGCGTTATCAGGATCAATATTCGATCTTAAAAAAATTACTGTAAGCTTATGATTCGATTATTTCAGGTGAAATGTGCTAACGAAAATGAAATTGAGGCACAGATCTTAAAAAAACTGCGAATCCGTAAAGAAGACCTTTTGCAGTGGCACGTACATAGAAAAAGTGTGGACGCACGTCACCAGAAGGTCTTATTTTCGTATGTCGTAGATTGTAAAGTTAAAAATGAAAAGAAGCTTTTAAAGCTAAAAGATGTTTCTCTAACTCCAGATGAAACGTATCATCCAGTAAAGAGTGGCAAACATGCACTATTGGCTAGACCTGTTGTCGTTGGTTTTGGTCCTGCTGGTATGTTTGCGGCTTTGATTCTTGCACAATCAGGATATAAACCTATTGTTTTGGAGCGAGGATCAAAAGTGGATGTTCGTAAACAAAAAGTAGAAACTTTTTGGGAAAATGGAGTTTTGGATGAAGAATGCAATGTCCAATTTGGTGAAGGTGGAGCTGGTGCCTTTAGTGATGGAAAGTTAACGACAAGATCGAAAGATTCGTTATGTCGTAAAGTCTTAGAGGAACTTGTTTCTTTTGGAGCAAAGTCTGATATTTTGATTGATCAGCATCCTCATATTGGTACAGATGCCTTCTTGGCGATTATTCGAAATTGTCGTGAAGAAATTGAACGTTTGGGAGGAACTTTCTATTTTGATACAAAGTTAGATGATATTAAAGTGGAAAATGGTACTTTGAAACAAATCTATTTCCATCACCAATGGGTAGATTGTAACGCTTTGATTCTTGCGACTGGACATAGTGCGAGTGATACCATTTTAATGCTTCATCAACATGGTATACACGTTGAAAATAAACCGTTTGCGGTCGGTGTTCGTATTGAACATAAACAAAAATATATCAATGAGGCCATGCTTCATGAATATAGTCAAGATGAAAGATTGATTCCAGCACGTTATCAATTGACATATACGGCATCAAATTCAAAAGGTGTATATACTTTCTGTATGTGTCCAGGGGGCTACGTGATTCCAAGTTCATGTCAAAAAGAACAATTGGTTGTGAATGGTATGTCATATGCGAGTCGTAGTGGAGAAAATGCCAACAGTGCATTGCTTGTGCAAATCAATGATTCGGATTATGGTAATGAATTGTTTGCCGGGTTAAAATATCAGGAAGATTTAGAAAAGAAAGCTTTCTTGATGGGACAAGATTATAAGGCTTGTGTACAGCTTGCAAAGGATTATCTAGAGAATAAAGTATCCAATCAATTTGAATCGGTATTACCAACGTATTCAATTGGGACAACATTCTGTGATTTGAATGATTTATTCTCTAAAGAAGTCAATCTAGCTTTACATGAAGCATTAGAACATTTTGAAAAGAAAGTGCCTGGCTTTGTTTCTAATGGAGCAATACTAAGTGCTGTAGAATCAAGAAGCAGCAGCAGCGTACGTTTGGTGCGTGATAAAGAATCTTATGTTTCGAATATTCAAGGTATCTATCCAAGTGGTGAAGGTAGTGGTTATGCAGGTGGCATTATGACGAGTGCTATTGATGGCATTCGTAGTGCTGAGCATTTGATTGAATACTTTGCCAAAGGGGATTTTTAGATGAATATTTTTGCGCCGGATTATTATGTTCAAAGTTTTAAAACTTTGAATATTCAAAAACTTCATGAAAAGGGAATACAATTACTTCTTTGTGATATTGATAATACGCTTGTGGCGTATGATGAAGAATGTCCAAATCAGGATGTGATTGATTTTATAAATAAGTTAAAAAGGAATGGAATTGAGGTTGCACTTTGTTCAAATTCACCAAGTTCTAGAGGTAAGAATTTTGGCAAGCATCTTCCAGTTTCAAATACATATCCATTTTCATGTAAACCATTTCCGTTTTGTTTTAAAAAGGCAATGAGAGATCATGGTTTAAAGGCAAATCAGATTGCGATTTTAGGCGATCAAATGTACACGGATATATTGGGTGGAAATATTTGGGGGCTATATACAATATTAACGGCTCCTATTGCGATCAAGGATCGAAATATCACAAAGGTATTTCGTTTCTTTGAAGAATTAATATATGGTTATTTAGAAAAGAAAAAAGTATTGAAGCGAGGTGAATTTGATGACTAAATATTGTAAGGGTTGTGGTGTTTTACTACAAAACGAAGATGAAAATGCACTAGGCTATGTTCCTACTTTAGATGCTTCTTATTGTCAAAGATGTTATCGTATTCGTCATTATGGCGATGTTACAATCAATATGCAGCAGGGAATTGAGTCCAATGCCACTTTAGAAAAAATCAATAAAATCGATGGTGTGGTATTCTGGGTTGTTGATTTATTTGCGTTTGAGGCTAACTTAATTTCGCGTTTGAATCAAAAACTTCCAGGTAAAGATATTGTGATGGTATTAACGAAGCGTGATGTTTTGCCTACAACTTTAACGGATGAAAAAATCATTAACTTTGTAAAGTATCGTCTTCACGAAGAAAATATTATTGTGAAGGATATTGTGATTTGTGGTTATCTATTAAAGGAAAATGATAAATCTAGAGAATACTCATCTCGTATTGTGAATGCGATTTTGAAGTATCGTAAGAACCGAAATGTGATTTTTATGGGTGTTGCCAATGCAGGAAAATCCACTGTATTGAATCATTTATTGGCATCGAAAGATTTAACGACTTCTCAAAATCCAGGAACTACATTGGATTTAGTTCCAATTCCTTTTGAGGATTATACGATTTATGATACGCCAGGTATTGAGAATACGCATTCTTTATTAACACATTTACAACCTAAAGATTTAAAGACAGTTATTCCGACAAAGCCAATTCGTCCATTTGTTTCGCAAATCTTTGAAGATCAATCGTTTGCGGCTGCAGGTTTGGCAAGACTTGATGTGGTAGTAAGTGGTAAGGCAACGGTAGTTGGATATTTCTCTCGTTCTTTATCGATTCATAGAGGAAAATTAAGTAATGCGGATGCATTATGGCAAAAACATTTAAATGGTATGTTAGTACCATGTGTAGATACTTCTTTATTAACGATGCATACTTTCCATGCTCCTAAGATTGAGGGAGAAAAGATGGATGTGTGTATTCATGGTATTGGATGGTTCTGTATTAGTGGACAAGTAAAAGATGTATATGTAAAAGTACATAAGGGAATTCAAGTAACGTTTAGAAAGGCGATGATTTAATGTTAACGAGTCAAAATAAAAAATATTTAAGAAAATTAGGAATGGAGTATAGATCATTATTCCAAATTGGAAAAGATGGTTTGAGTGATAATCTAATGGATACTTTATCGGATTCATTAGAGGCACATGAATTAGTAAAGTGTAATTTATTAAAGACATGTCCAGTGGATGTGCGTGAGGCAGCTATTGAGTGTGCAAGTGCAACAGGTAGTGAAGTGGTACATATTGTTGGACATACATTCTTATTGTATAGAAGAAGTAAAGAAAATAAATTGGGGCTTAAAAAATGAGAATTGCCATTGTAGGAGGTTCTTTTGATCCTATACATGATGGACATATTCAAATGGCAAATCAGTCTTTGCAGGGATTAGGTGTAGATGAAGTATGGTTTATGCCAACGTCGAATACGCCTTTAAAAGATCATGATCTGACATTGGATCAAGAGCGTTTGGCCATGATTGATTTGGTGGTTAAGAAAAGCCCAAAATTTAAAGTTTGTACACTTGAACTTGAAAGAGCAGGTAAGAGTTATACGTATGATACGTTAAAAGAATTGGTTGAAAGATATCCGGAACATGAGTTTTATTGGATCATTGGTAATGATCAATTGGTGCAGTTTGATAAGTGGTATCATGCAGATGAACTTGTAAAGATGGCGCATTTTGTATGTTTTGATAGAGATGGCAAGCTAGCCGATTCAAAGTATGACATTATGTGTATGCGCATGCCTTCGGTTCCTGTTTCAAGTTCAGATATTCGTATGGGAAATAAGTTGAATTATTTACCAGAAGAAGTTTTGCGTTATATCTATCGAAATCGATTGTATGTGAAAGATTTTGTTGCTTCTAGATTGACAGAGAAAAGATATAAGCATTCTTTATCGGTTGCCAAACTTTGTGAAGAGTTTGCGTTGAACAATGGGTATGATATGCATATTGCGTATTATATTGGTTTGTTTCATGATATAGCTAAATATATGCCTAAGGATGAAATGTTAAAATGGATGCAGAGTGTGTGTCCTGAAAATATGGAATATCCTGTGGCTGTATGGCATGGTTTTGTCGGGGCTGCTGTCACGAAAGATATCTTTTTAATTGAGAATCCAATTATCTATAATGCGATTTATCATCATGTATTAGGTACGAGTCAAGATCCATATGCGATGATGGTATTTTGTGCAGATAAATTAGATCCTTTGCGTGGATATGATTCTTCTAAATTGATTGAGATTTGTAACAAGGATATCAAAGAAGGATTTGATTTGGTGGTTGAACAAAACCGGGAGTATTTAAAGAGAGGATAAACATGGAAATTTTAGATATTGTAGTTCATGCGATCTGTGAAAAGAAAGCACAAGATGTACGTGTATATGATGTAACGAGTTTGACTCCTTTTATGGATTCAATGATTGTTTGTTCAACTACAAATATTCGTCAGAATAATGCGATTGCACAAAACATTAAGGATCGTTTAAGAGAAGCTGGATATATGGGGGATATGCATATTGAGGGTGACTCAGGTTCGAAATGGCTTTTAATTGATTTAAAAGAAGTTGTAGTCCATTTATTTGTGAATGAGGAAAGGCAGGTTTATAATCTGGACCGTTTATATTCGGATGTTCCAGTAAAAACGTATGATTTATAATACATTGGCACATTATTATGATGCGTTAGTAAAAGATGAAGAGGCATCTAGAGAATGGGTATCTTGGATTGAGAGTGAACTTGCGCCTTGTGATTGTTTAGAACTGGCTTGTGGTAGTGGTGAAATTACAGAGATGCTTGCGCAAAAAGGATATACTATGACAGCTCTTGATTTGAGTGAAGAAATGGTAAAGCAGGCTAAAAGTAAAAATTTAGAGGGTTCCATTCAATTTTTATGTCAGGATATGCGAAATTTAGAAAATCTAGAAACATACTCTGGTATTTTCTGTTTGTGTGATAGTTTTAACTATATTTTGGAAAAAGAAGAAATTGATGCATTCTTTCATGAAGTCAGTCAGCATTTAAAGCCAAATGGACTATTCTTCTTTGATACACATTCTTTAGATCGTTTAGAAGAGTTTGATTCTGAATATAATGAGACAGGTGCTTTTGAAGATGGTTGTCAATATCAATGGTCGATCATGGCAGAAGATGATTATGTATATCAGGATTTTGCGTTTTATATGAAAGATAAAGTTGTTCAGGAGCATCATATTCAAAGGGTATATGATCCAAAATGGTTGAGTGATACTTTATCAAAATATTTTGATATTTTAAAAGTCACAACGGATTTTGATATTGAGGGGATTGCGCCTGGTGAAAAGTATTTTTATGTATGTAGAAAGAAGGTACAAGAATGATTGGGATTGTAGCGGCAATGGATGCTGAAATCTTGGAATTTGAAAAGCGTATGGATTCTGTGGATCATACAAAAACGATTGCGGGATGTACATTAACATATGGAAAATGGCAAGGTAAAGATGTAGTTTTATGCAAGAGCGGTGTAGGTAAGGCTTATGCGGCTATGTCTTGTACTATTTTGTGTATGCAAGAAAACATCGACAGCATTATTAATGTGGGTACAGCTGGTGGATTAACACAGGATGAACAAGTGTTGGATATTGTGATTAGTGATAAGGTTGTACAGGCAGATTATGATACAAGTCCATTAGATGGTCCTTCTGGTGTTGGATTGGTGTATAATAGTCATGAAAAATTGAGCCAAAGCTGTATTGAAGCGGCAAATGCGATGAAGATTCGTTATCATGTAGGTACGATTGCTTCGCAAGACTTGTTTATGTCTAGAGATGAGGATTTTGAAAAATTAATGAACAATTTCCCAGACTCAATTTGTTCAGAAATGGAAGCAGGAGCGATTGGTGCTGTTGCCACAAAATTTAATATTCCATTCGTGATTGTGCGTTGTTTAAGTGATGTTGTGCATCATAATGAAAATCCAATGGAATTTTCAACCTATGTTTCTAAGGCAAGTGCTCAATCGGCTAAATTAATTGAAAATTGGTTGATGCGTATATAGTAAAAAGGAGGGGTAAGAATGGGACTAAAGCATAAGCGTAAAAGACAGCATGGAACAACGACTACAGTGGCATTGGTCATCATTCTTGTTCTTGTATTACTTTTGATTTGGTCTGAGTTTATTAGTGGACCAAATCGTGTTAAGGAACAGATTTATGCGCAAAGAATTGAAAAAATTGTTAAACAAAATAAGAATATTCAAGGTTTGAGTGAGCATGTCTTTGATTACACAACCTATCAGGGATATGATGATACAACTCTGTATTGGTATAATGCGAAGTCTGAACTGATTACTTCAAGAGATATTGAGACTTTGAATTATAAAAAGGCAAAGCGTATTGCGAAAAAAAACTATGATATCAAATGTGATTCGATTGTACTTGGATATGGCTACAACAATCCGGTATATGAGATTCGTGGATCGAATAAATTGATTTTATTGGATTATGATAGTTTTGAACGTGTTTATGAAAGGGAGATACAATAATGGCTGATTTTGATTTTAATGCACCTTATGTAGATCGTAGAACTTGGATCATTGATCATCTACAAGATCTTGTTCTAGAACCAAAAGAAATATTAGTCGTATTGTTGATTGATTTTTTCAACCAGCAGCATATTTCAATTGATCATGAATTGATTAGTGAAAAGCTAAAAATCAGTATCGATGAAGTGGAAGATATTTTTACGGAATTATCCGATAAAGGCTATTTAACTTTAGATTATGCGAATGGATCTTTGATTTTTAATATTGAAGGAATCTTTGAACTTTCTCAAGCAAATAATACTTCTATTGATCGTTCTTTACTCGAACAATTTGAAATGGAGTTTGCGCGTCCACTATCTTCAACGGAAATGCAAAGAATCATTGATATGGCAAGTATGTATGATGAGCGTCGTGTAATTTGTGCATTAAATGAAGCTGTATGTAATGAAGTTTGTGATTTAAATTATATTGAAAGAATTCTTCAGAATTGGCAACAAAAAGGCTTGTCGACTGAGGACTTGGAGAATGGCAAGCGATGAATGCGAATGAAATTCTGGATGAAATGGAGAAAATCTTTCCTAATGCGAAGTGTGAATTGTATCATGAATCTCCATTTCAATTGATTGTTGCAGTAGTGCTTAGTGCACAAACAACAGATGCGATGGTCAATAAGGTAACGCCAGCATTATTTATGGCGTATCCTACGGCAGAAAAGATGGCAAAAGCTACAGTTTCTGAATTAGAGCCATACATTAAAAAAATTGGTTTGTATCGCAATAAGGCACGTTCAATTTCCAATCTAAGTAAAGATTTAGTTGAAAGATATCATGGTGAAGTACCTTATACATATAAGGATCTAATGTCTTTAGCCGGTGTTGGAAGAAAGACGGCCAATGTTGTTCGTAGTGTTGCCTTTGATATTCCTAGCTTTGCGGTAGATACCCATGTCAATCGTGTTAGTAAGCGTTTGGGTTTAGCTAAATATAATGATTCGGTTGAAAAGGTTGAGGAAAAGCTAAAACGAAAAATCGATCGTTCAAGATGGAATCAAGGTCATCATGACTTTATATTTTTTGGTCGTTATCTTTGTCATTCCAGAAATCCAGAATGTGAAAGATGTCCATTTAAAAGCTTTTGTAAGAAAGATAAATATGAGAAATGGGTAACCAAAATCATTTAGGGTTTTAGCGCAATCATTTGGGGCCTAGTTCGGGGTCTGTGAATATTCGTTAAAATT
>NZ_CAKVMR010000019.1 GCF_934772795.1 uncultured Holdemanella sp. | reverse complement strand
AATGTAGTAGCAATACTACAATTTTCGTCGTGCTTTCAAATAAAAAATACCATCCAGACAATAGTATCCGGATGGTTTGTCATTTCTTAACTTAATGACATTGCCCCGAAGGGTCTTATTTAGCTAAAGTTCTTAGTGAAATACTACTTTTTGAATTCAACAGCTGGCAAGTTGTAGAAAGTCTTGTCTCCAAGGTATTCAGCAACGTTAACAGTTCCACGTTGGTTCAATTCGTCTTCAATACGCATTAAACGGTTGTATTTAGCAATACGGTCTGTACGGCTTAATGAACCAGTCTTGATTTGTCCTGCGTTCAATCCAACAGCGATGTCAGCGATTGTAGTGTCTTCAGTTTCTCCTGAACGGTGAGATACGATGCAAGTGTATCCGTGTTTCTTAGCCATTTCGATAGCGTCGAATGTTTCAGTTAAAGTACCGATTTGGTTAACTTTGATTAAGATTGCATTAGCGATTCCTTTTTCGATTCCTTCGTAAAGAATTGAAGGGTTAGTTACGAATAAGTCATCACCAACTAATTGTACTTTGTCTCCTAGACGATCAGTTAATTTTTTCCATCCGTCCCAGTCGCTTTCTCCTAATCCATCTTCGATAGAGATGATTGGGTATTTAGCGATCCATTCTTCGTACATGTCGATCATTTCATCGCTAGTCTTAGTTCCTTGACCAGATTTTTTCAATTCATATAATCCAGTTTCTGTGTTGTGGAATTCAGAAGCAGCAACGTCCATTGCGATCTTCATGTCTTTTCCTGGAACATATCCAGCAGCTTCCATAGCTTCAACTAATAATTCAAGAGGTTCTTCGTTTCCATCTTTACAGCTTGGAGCAAATCCACCTTCGTCACCAACGTTAGTGTTGTATCCTTTTTTCTTTAATACTGATTTTAAAGCGTGGAAAGTTTCAGCAGCCATACGAACAGCTTCTTTTTCACTCTTAGCACCAACTGGCATAATCATGAATTCTTGGAAATCTACTGTAGAGTCAGCGTGTGATCCACCGTTGATAACGTTGCACATAGGAACTGGCAATGTTTTTCCGTTGAATCCACCGAAGTATTTGTATAAAGGTTCTCCGTAGAAATCAGCAGCTGCTAAAGCACAAGCCATAGAAACACCTAAAGTAGCGTTAGCACCTAAATTTTTCTTGAATGGGTCTCCATCCAATTCTAACATTGTTTTGTCAATTAATACCTGGTCACGGCAATCCATACCGATAATTTTTGGAGCAATTTTAGTGTTTACGTTTTCAACAGCTTTAGTTGTTCCTTTTCCCAAGTAACGAGCTTTGTCACCATCACGTAATTCTAAAGCTTCACGAACACCAGTACTTGCACCACTTGGTACCATAGCACGTCCGTAAGCGCCAGATTCTGTAGTTACTTCAACTTCAACAGTTGGATTTCCACGTGAATCTAGAACTTCACGAGCATATACATCAACAATAATAGGCATAATTAAAATATCCTCCTCTAAGCCTTAAGCTAATAAAATAATAGCACGCAAGCCATCTAAAATCAACGATTATAGGCTCTGAAAGCGTTTTTAACTTCCTCTTGGTTCTCGTCAGTAAACACAAATCGAAAATGTTTTATTCCATACGATTCATAATCTTTTCGATTTTGAATCTCATCTGTAACATTCACATCATACAATCGCATGTGACAATCTTTATCACCAAGTAAGAACACTCGTTTTCCATCTAAGCCTTCAAGCTCATAACGATGATTATGACACAATCCACAATTGACTCGTTTTCCATCTTTTAAAGCTGTATTTACAGGACAATGTTTCATCGTCATCAAGCGACGTTTCTGATACAAAGTCTTGTAGACTGGAGCATTAAAATGATAACGAGCCATAAATGCCTTCATCAACGCTTCAACTTGATATGTATCACATTCATCACTTAAAACACAACTTTCATATCCCATTTCTAAAATTGCCGCTACACCATATGAATTGGAAATATTTAATGAATCTACGATCTTTCCATCCCCTAAATGCGCATTGACTACACCATGGATTCTTGTAATATTCGACTTATTTAATACATTCTCATTATTCAACATTTCACTTACATAACAACTTGAATCATCCACCTTTTGATTCACTGCATTAATTTCAAATAAATCAAACGTTGTCTTACTTTCAGTTGGAACATAACTATATTCTTTTTCAACAAGCATTCCCTGTTTTAAACAAGCCTCTTTCATTTTTTCTAGAGCATCCCTTCGAAGTTGGTTCATCACAGAAATTGGAAAATAAATATCTTTACCCAAATGATATTCAATCTGATCAAAACTTGCCCAACTATCTTTTGTCTTAGAAAACTGTTTATTCAATGTTTCTTCATCCGTTGCCCGCTTTAAAGCTTTAACACTATTAATATCCGTAGAAACACTAACTCTTGTCGAATCCTTATATACTTCCATCACCATAGGCATTCCAACTGCACTACAAGTCACAATCGCATTGACCTTGCTTTGACGATTGGATGTACGAATTCTTTCTTCGATTGTTTTATTCAACTCAGAATCCATCGTTTTACGAACAACACTGCCTACATGCACGCCAACAGGTCCTTCGATTAAAACCGTATTATTTTTTGGCATAAAAGAAATCAACTTTTGTTTCTTATCATACATAAAATTCACATGACAACCCAAGTTTTCTCTTTCAAAACGAATCCCATCATTTTGATGAAGGTCTTGACTCAATTGAATACAAATCTTATTTTTATTTACCTTAACAACTTTACCAATTCCAATTCCCTGATGATTACAAGTCTTACTATTCATTAATTCATTTCCACTCGCCTTATACATATGTCCTAAAGTATATTCACGATTGAATGTAACACGTAGGTTCTGTTCATCCAAACGACTGCGTTCCTTATTCTCTAATACTTTTTTGACTTGAGAAACACTCTCATATACATAAGGAGCACTCTTCATTCGGCCTTCAATTTTTAAGGAACAAACTCCCATATTCGCTAATGTATTGACTTCATCCATCAAAGAAAGATCTTTTGGACTTAATACATAATCTCCATGCGTATCCACTTTATTTCCATCTTCATAAAGGTTATATTTCATACGACATGGCTGTGCACACATGCCTCGATTTCCACTTCGTCCATAATGCACACTTGAAAAGTAACATTGTCCCGAATAACAAATACATAAAGCTCCATGCACAAAGACTTCCACTTCAATACCTGTATCTACACAGGCTTGAATTTCTTCTTTCGTACATTCTCTAGCTAAAACTACACGCTTTACACCCAACTTTTTTAATTGTTCAATTTGATAAGGATTAGAAACCGAAAGCTGGGTAGAAGCATGTAGTACCAAGTTTGGTAGTCTATGATGTAAAAGATGAATAAAACCTAAATCTTGAATAATCAAAGCATCTACGCCAAAGGAATGAACCTTTTTTGCCATATTGTAGGCATCCTCAATTTCATCCTCATATAATATAGTATTCATCGTAATATATACTTTTACGCCACACAAATGACATCTTTCAATGACTTCTTTTGTGGTTTTTAAATCAAAATTATTTGCGAATGCCCTAGCTCCAAAACTAGGCAATCCAAAATAAACGGCATCACACCCTGCCGCTAAGGCTGCATTTAATGCTTCCATACTTCCTACGGGTGCTAATATTTCTGGTTTCATTTTCCTTGCTCCTTTCAAAATAAAAGCTACAGATACAATCTATAGCTAGTCTTTATTATTTTGATAATACTTTTTAATTGCCTCAAAAGTTTCTTGTGAAATTACATGTTCAATACGACAAGCATCTTCCGTCGCGATATTTTTAGGTACGCCAATATTTTGTAGCATGTCTGAAAAGAAAGTATGACGTGCATACGTTTCTTCTGCGATTTTCTTTCCTTCTTCACTTAATGTCAAAAATTTACTCACATCTAAAACAATCAATCCTTGTTCAGATAATAACTTTACGGCATGTGAAACGCTAGGCTTAGAAAAACCCAAATAACTTGCGACATCAACGCTACGAACATGATCCAAACATTTTGATAAAACTAAAATGGCCTCTAAATAATCTTCCATCGATTCGCCTAACTGCATATTTATTACTCCTCTAATTCTTTTATTTAATTTTAAGCTAGTCCTCTTTTAAAGTCAATTGACATGACATATAATAAATATATGAATGATACAAAATTAACCATCGCAAATGCGCTATTAAACTTATTAAAAACACAACCCTTAAACAAGATTACAGTCACACAAATTACGAAAGAATCGAATCTGACAAGGCAAACATTTTATCGTAATTTCGAAGATAAAGAAGATTTAGTAAACTGGTACTTTGAAAAGCTGTGTCTAGATTCTTTTAAAGAAATGGCTGATCAAACTACTTTAAAAGAAGCTTTGATTAAAAAATTTACATTTATTCAAAGCCAAAGCACTTTCTTTAAAGAAGCCTTTAAAGAAGATGACTACAATTCTTTGACAAACTATGACTATCGCTGTATCTATGATTTCTACAAAAAGAAAATCGAAACAAAAACAACCATTGATCCACAACTTGACTTTCTACTTCAAATGTATTGTCATGGCTCTATTGAAATGACAAAATCATGGGTAGAAAAAAATATGTATTTAGACATTGAGACACTCGTCAATATGTTGATTGAATCCATGCCCGAAAGATTGAAACAATATGTCAATCTTTAACTACAACGCCTAAAAGTTTCACAAATTCAAGTGCTTGAGATGAATTCAATACAACACCCGTTAATTTATCACTCGACACTGCCATATTTTCAATTTCACAGCTTGAGAAATCAAGCTTTTTTAATTCCGTATTAAACCATTCTGTTGAATTTAATATACATTTATCAAATGAAGTCTTTTTCAACTCACATTGAATAAATCCAGAACCCGTTAAATCATCAATGTCAAACATACAATCTTTAAATGTACTACCACCAAAATCACAATAATGCCCTTTACATAGTTGAAATAATGTATCTTGAACTAAGCTTTGTGAAAGCTCCATTCCACTAATTCGACAGGAAATAAAATGAACGCGACTTAAACTGCATTGATTAAAGTGAACATTTTCAAATTCACAATGATCAAAGACAATATCCATACATTCAATAAAGCTAAAGTTACAATCCTTAAATTGACACTTACTAAATTTACAACCATCCATTGTGATATTATCTAAACTTTCTTCAATACATACATTCTCAAATGTATAATCACTCACATACGATTCATATGTCCATTCATCCATTGGTTCTAGACTCGTATTTATTTTTAATTTTTTCATAGACTCTTAATTTTCAATAACACTTCTTGATTAAATAAAATATCTTTTAATAATTGTAAATCTTCATAACTCACAAAATCATATTCAGCACGGTTCAATATAATATAGATTTGTTGAAGCGCATTTTTAAGTTCCATCCATCCTTCTGGTGTACCAAATTCTTCATCAAACAATTTATGAATATTATCCTGATTCATCAAAGGATATAAATAAGAATAGATTGTTGTCGTAGAAGGATTATTAAATCCATCAAAGAAATTTTTAAATACTGGATAGATGTATTTTCGCAACATGTTCAAAGTGGCTTTCGCATAGAATAATGCACTCGCACTAAAATCCGCATCCTTCACATCTTCATAATAGACTTCTAAATCACTACCTGCTTCAATTTGGTCTAAGACACTTCCAGGAAAATCTGCATAATCTTCTTCCTTTATATTTAAAGCTTCATAAAAGTCAGTTTCTTCTTCAGGCTCTTCATTTTGTTTCATATTATTCATCATATTTTGAGCCATGTCATTTAACTTATTCTTTTCTTCATCGCTCATATTGTCCATCATTCTTGAAATGGCTGAAAAATCAATATCACTAAATTTCATTATTCATTACCTCATTTCCATGAAGTATTATACACAAAACATGAGTAGATTAACATAAACAAATGTATTAGAATATACACATGAAATTATTAAATATACAAAAAGAAATCCCCGATATTCTTTTAGAAATACGCTATTGCACAACTTACAACTTCATCGGCAAAATTATTGATGGCTATATTGATCCGGTAGCGTTAGGAACAAAAGAATTGGTGGAACAATTAAAAATAATCAACTCAAAAGCAAGACAAATGGGATATCGATTAAAGATATGGGATGCCTACAGACCGCAAAGTGCCCTTGATCATTTCATGACTTGGAAAGATACTGAAGATGATAAAATGAAATCCATCTTCTATCCTGAATATTCCAAAAGTGATCTTTTCGAGAATGACTTTATCATCGAAAAATCTGCACACACCAGAGGTAGCACTGTCGATTTAACTTTAGTTGATGAAAAAACAGGAAAAGAATTAGATATGGGATCTTATTTTGATTATTTTGGCGATATTTCGGGTCCATTATACACAAAAGGATTAACGAATCATCAAATAAACAATCGCATGACATTAAGAAATTTGATGTTAGATAATGGATTTATCCCTTTAGAATCCGAGTGGTGGCACTACACTTTAAAGGATGAACCCTATCCAGATACTTATTTTAACGAGGAGGTAAAACTTGATAGAAACTAAATTATGGTCCGCATTAATTGGACTTTCTAAAACTGTGGATTCAAATCCAAAAACAGAAAATACAGACACAATTATTATAGATTGTCTTCAACATTTAAAAAATCATACAGTTACACAAGATCTAATTGATTTAGTACATGAAGAAAAAGACAAGATATCGCCAAGCTGTAAAACGTGCACACATCCTTGTGGTAATACTAGTGATTATGATATGTCTTTGATCAACGATAAGAAAAAAGAATTGATGCATCAAATCCTGAATTTAAGTGATATGAACTTCATCTATCGTGGTTTATGTTACTTAGGTTTTGAGATTGATGATTCTTATATTGATGAATTGATAGAAGAGAGCAAGAATAATGAAAAAAAGAAAAATTCGCTATGACCGTATCCTTTTGCCAATCTTGATTATCTTCATAATCATCTTTGGGATATCTTCATGTCATAAAACAGAAGAAACAAAGTTTCAAACAAAAGCGATTCATACTACAACTGATTTTTTAAAGAACGCATTAAAACCCGTTGGTCAAACACTCTATATTTATGGGGGAGGTTGGAACGAAGCACAAACTGGTTCTGGAACGGAAGCATTAACTTTGGGTTTATCTAAAGAATGGAAAACTTTCTATGCTTCACAAGATAGTACATACAACTATGAAAACTATATGTATGAAATCCATAATGGATTAGATTGTTCAGGCTATGTAGGCTGGGCCATCTACAATACATTAGAAACTAAATCCAATCATGGTAATGGCTATGTATTAAAGGCCGAAGAAATGACAAAAACATTTGCGAATATGAAACTAGGAACATATAGTGATTCCATACTAGACGCAAAACCAGGAGATATTGTATCTATGGCAAATGCCCATGTTTATATTGTACTTGGTGTATGTGAGGATGGAAGCTTGCTGATTGTGCATTCAAGTCCTCCTGGAGTCAAGATTTCAGGCACACATGATTTAAGTGGAAATTCCAATTCACAAGCTGTCGAATATGCCAAAAAAATCATGGAAACTTATTATCCAGACTGGTATAATCGCTACCCAGATTGCACTGTCGATTCGAGTTTTACACAACCAAACAATGTATCTTTATTTCATTGGAATTCAAAAACATTAAAAGATACAGATCAATTGCACTCTATGAGTGTTGATCAAATCATTAAAACTTTATTTCAATAGGAGGTCAACATGGAAAAAGATTGGAAATTATTTAGAAAGAAACTAGGTGGCTGGCAAGAAGCCTATATGGATAGATTGATTGAAGAGTATAAGGATATACTAAATTCAGATGCATCATCTTTCGATAAATATTCAACACTACGAAAGAAAATTTATGATGATTATAAAAGTCCTGGTGTTTTGGCAAGAGATGTATCTCGTTCAAATATGTTTATCATTTTGTTAGGATTATTGCGCGATGGAGCAATCACTATGGATGATCTAGATGAGTTTAGTGATGAGCTAAAAGAAGATATTGCTCAATTAATAAAGTAAAAAGCCGAGAAATCGGCTTTTCTTATTAGTCTTCTTTTTTACCAGCTAATTCTTTTAATGCTTTTAAAGAATCCACTTTCTTAGAATATAAAGTCAATGGAGCAGAACTTGTATCACCAATCGCAGTTAAATCATATCCTTGCGCTTCACATTCGTTTTTCAAATAAGCTTTGTGTTGGAATGAGTTCAAATCAATTTCACCATTATTTAAGGCTTCGTTTGGTAAATTATATGCATCAAATACAACTACATCTAAATAAATTCCTGAATTTTCATCGTCTAATACTTTTTGTACAGCTCTAAATGTATCGGCAGAACCACAAGTACCAATCTTAATAACTTTCTTTCCATCTGAACTTGATTGATATCCTTCAATATCACTCACGAAGTTTTTATCGACTGTATAATCTTTGTCATATTCAAATGCAGGAACACTCGATCCATTATTCTTTTCTAGAATATATTCAGCTACCACCTGACTTTGGTATGCCTTTACTACCTTTTGATAATCTTCATTATCTTTATCAGCCGTACGTGCAACGATCACATTAATAAATGGATTATCACTTCCTACTTCTTGTACTTCTGTAATTAAGCCATCCTTTTTAGGCTTTAATCCAGCAGGAATCGCATATGTACCATTGATTGTAGCTGCTCCAAAATCATCCAAAGTTGAAACTAATGTATTGGCTTGTGTAGGAACAATTTCAATATTGTATTTATATTTTTTGACATCCTTCAATTCAGGAGTCCATCCAGCCTTGTCATCCACATCAATCAAGCCTGCTTTTTCTAGAAGCAATAATCCTCTTCCTCCATTTGTGGCATCACTTGGAATACCAATTTTTACAGGTTCACTTGTTGAATTTGATGCACATCCTGTAAGTAATGTTGTGGCTACTAAGCCGGCTGTTAAAAATGTTTTAAATAATTTATTTGTCTTCATAATCCTTTTCTCCTTTTTATTTATGAAATAATTCTTTATTCGTTGTCGCTTTTGATAATGTATTACCCAATAATTGAATCAACGAAACAATAATCAATAATAAGATCACACATAGATTCACGACATCTTGATAATGTAAGTTTTGTCCATAATTGATTGCGAATGAACCAATTCCACCAGCTCCTACTGCGCCTGCACTCGTTGTAAGTCCAATCAATGAAATGGCTGTAATAGTTGTAACACGAATCAAATCAGGCAACGCCTCATGTAAATAAACACGAAAGATAATTCCTAGTGTTGAACTTCCCATACTTCTTGCCGCTTCAATCTTTCCTGGATTTACATCTGCTAATGCCGTTTCAACTTGTCTTGTATAGAATGGAACGGCTCCAAATACTAATGGAACAATAGCTCCTTTGACACCAATTGAAGTACCTGCAATACTTCGTGTTAATGGAATCAAGAAAATCAATAAGATGATAAATGGTACTGCCCTAAACACATTCGTGATGACTTCTAAAATAAAGTGAACTATTCGATTTGGCTTAATACCATCTGTCTTTGTGACAATCAATGAAATTCCAAAGGCACCTCCAATTAGTAATGTGATCAATCCTGCAATGAAAAACATTTGATAAGTTGCTTGTAAAGCTTGTTTAAAAATATCCCAGTAATTGGCAACGTTTGGAAAGAAATCTGCTATAAATTTAGGCATTGTGAATCACCTCCACCCTTACATTTGATTCATGTAGAAAATCAATAGCACTTTGTACATTTTCCTTGGTTCCTTCAATAGAAGCAATGATACCTCCCAAGGCATCCGCATTGACGACATCCACATTGGCCAACATGATATTTACATCCACATTGTATTCACGAGATATTTTTGAAATGGTTGCACTACCCACACTATCTCTAGTGAATATAAGTTTAACTAATTTACTATCTGTAGGAATAATTGTCTTGTTCTCAATCAACTTTGTGATGTTTGATAAAGCAGAAGCTGAATTAATAAATTTCTTTGTGATTTCCTTTTTTGGATTTGCGAAGATATCATATACATCTCCTTCTTCAACAACCTTACCATTTTCCATAACCGCCACACGATTTGCGATAGATTTAATCACGCTCATTTCATGTGTGATCAAGATAATTGTGATTCCTAATCTTTTATTTAAATTTTTCAATAACTTTAAAATCGATTCTGTCGCATCTGGATCTAGAGCAGAAGTAGCTTCATCACTAAGTAATACTTTAGGATTGTTAGACAATGCTCTTGCGATGGCTACACGTTGTTTTTGTCCACCTGATAGTTGGGATGGATATACATATTTTTTATCTGCCAAATCCACTAAATCTAATAATTCATCTACACGAGCCTCAATTTCTTTCTTTGATAAACCCGTATACTTTAATGGATAGGCCACATTGTCAAACACAGTACTTCGATCTAATAAGTTGAAATGTTGAAAGATCATTCCAATCGATCTTCTTAACTCTCTTAATTTTTTTTGACTTATATCTAAACTTCCTTGATTTGCGTTTACCTTACCAAAACCTTCAATTTCAATACTTCCAGAATCTGGAATCTCTAGAAAGTTCAAACATCGAACTAAAGTACTCTTACCTGCACCCGAATATCCGATCACACCATAGATTTGCCCACTTTCAATATGTAATGAAACATCATCTACAGCATGTACGTCCGCATTCTTTAAATGATAGGTTTTATCCAAATGTTCTATATTAATCATTCATATCACTCCAATCTAACAAAAAAAGCCGAGGACTTTCCCCGGCCTTTGCGCACTTAAACACGCGACAAACGAATCGAAAACCGGGTCACATTTATACACATATACATTTGCATCATTGACATCATCATTGTTTTCATATTCGTTTCCTCCTTGCATGTCTGTATTCTACAAGAAGGTTTAGTTATTGTCTAATTGTTAAATTTTTGAAGCAGTTATAAAAATTATTTATTACTAAAATAATCCTTCATTGTTTCAATATACGTATCACCAATCTCACTTAATACCGTATACTTTCTTGTGATATACCCAATTTCCATCATGGAATTTGGATTTTCTACATTTGCCTCATAAGGAACAACCACATAGTCATCCCCATTTAAATCGCGGCTAATGATTCCAGAACATAAAGTATATCCATTGAGTCCACGCATTAAATTCAGCATTGTAGCACGATCATTCACTTGTATTTTTCTTGGGAATTCATTTTCAACCAATATCTCCTCCGCCGTATACATCGAAGGATTATCACCTTGATCAAAAGTCATATTTGGATAGGGCAATAATTCTTCATACGTAATTGATTTTTTCTTGGCAAGAGGATGCCCCTTATACAAATACACAAAGGCATCGCAATTGGCTAATTTATGAAATTCTAAATTCCATTCATCAAATTGTTTCATCATAAAACGACGATTATAATTCGATAAATATAAGATTCCAATCTCACTCAATGAGTTTCCCACATCCTCAATCACATGCATCGTCTTAGTTTCACTGATTGCGAAATCATATTTAGAAGTCCCATACTTCTTCACTGTATCCACAAATGCTTTGGTCGCAAACGAATAGTGCTGACAAGAAACACGAAACTTATTTCTTCTTAAACTCTCATCTTCATAGCGATTCTTTAATAATTCATATTGTTGGTACAACTGTTTTGCGTACGTTAAAAACTCACGTCCTTGATTCGTTACAGTAACACCATGACTTGTACGATTAAAGATTTGAATATCCAGTTCTTTTTCAAGTGATTGAATAGCAGACGTTAAAGTAGGCTGAGATACGAAAAGCTTTTCAGCCGCCTTATTCATAGATTTCTCATCTGACACTGTTAGTACATAAAGTAATTGTTGAAGCGTCATTTTCAGTCTCCTTTATTTATATTATTTTAATGAATATTTGTTGATTTTCAAGATTCCAAAATAAAAGAGCTTGATAAGCTCTTAAAGTACATAGGTTAATTTTCCTTTTGATGTTCTACATGCCAAGCATGATCCTCTTTCACTTTCGCAAGCTCATCCGGATTTTCAAATAATTCAAGTGCCGTAAAAGCTAATGCTTTTGCCCCTTTGACAATCGCATCCATTGCCTTTTGAGAACATGAAGCATTCACCATATCTTGACTATGTCCTGCAATCTGTACATCTGTAATACTAATATGAGGCTGAATCGTAGGTACAACCTGACTAATATTACCTACATCACTACTTCCAGGCATTACCACATCTTCGACATGCTTTACGGTATTGCCAAGTTCTGTAATATATTTTTCATAGATTGCATCCAAAGAAGGTGTTAAAACCATATTTTCTACTAAATTTTGATACAACTTCATACTAGAAGTACAACCCGTCTGTAAAGCGGAACCCTTCACAATATTCTCTACTTTCTCATATAATTCATGCAACGTATCAATATCAGCAGCACGAATATAATATTTTGCCTTTGTGTATTCTGGAATCACATTAGGAGCTGTTCCACCATCAACAATCACACCATGAATACGAATACGATCTGTTAGTTGTTGTCGCAAAACACCAACAGCTGCATACGTTAAAATCTGCGCATCTAAGGCATTGATACCGTCTTGAGGACAACCTGCTGCATGAGCTGGTTTTCCCCAGAACTCAATATCAACAGGTGCACACGCATAATTACGTGTACTTAATCCGTCTTCTGGCCCTGAACCAGGATGTACACATAAGGCAAAATCCACATCATTTAAATAGCCCTTCTTTACAAAAGAACCTTTGGCACTTCCATTTTGTCCACCCTCTTCACCAGGCGTTCCATATACTCGTACTTCTCCACCAATTTGATTCACTACGCTTTTTAAAGCCGCACCGGCAAGTGAGGAAGTAGCTCCAAACACATTATGACCACAACCATGGCCTAAACCGGCAAGCGCATCATATTCTGCCAAAAAGACAACCGTAGGTCCTGGCTTATTACTTTTGTAGGTTGCCGCAAAACCTGTACGATGTCCGGCTGCTGGTAATTCAATCTCAAAGCCTTCTTTTTTTAATTGTTCACTCAACGTTTGAGAGGCAAAATATTCAAAATCACTCACTTCGGGTTTGGCATGAATTGCCAAAGAAATATCCTGATAGGTTTTTGCGTTTGTATCTATAAATTGAGAAATTTGATTCTTTAATCCCGACATAAAATAGTTCCTCCTAAAATTTGAGTCTATTGTACAAAGAACAACTGTTATATTCAAATTCTATTTATTTATACCTGGCTATAAATTATTTTTATATTTTAAACAAAAAGAAAAACGGCATAGCCGCTTATTCATTCGTTAGATCCTCACCAAAATACTTGATAGAAATCTTCGACAAAGTTCCATCTTCTTTTAATTCTTTTAAAGCCTTATTTACAGCTTTCTTTAAAGAAGTATTATCATCCCCTTTTACCATTGGGATTGCATATGGTGTAGATTCTTTGGATTGATCTACAATTTTAAATGAACTATCCTTTGTCGTTTGAAGATAATCATTGATAGAAGTAGCCGCATTGATTGTCGCATCCACACCACCACTCTTTACAAGATCCATACATTTCGTTAAATCATCTACACCTTTTACAGTAGCCCCATAATCTTCACCCAATTCCATATAAGTAGATCCAATCGAATTGGCTGTGGTCTTTCCTTTTAAATCATCAAACGAAGTAATTGTCGTATTATCATTACGAACAACTAAAACTGTGTGATCATACGCATAAGGTGTAGAGAAATCAAATTTCTTTTCTCTTTCCTTTGTGATATCGACACCATTAATAACTAAATCATACGTACCTGTTGATAGACCTGTTAATAATCCATCCCATTTACCTTCTACAATATTAGCTTTTACACCTAATTTCTTGGCAATATTCTTAGCAACTTCCACATCAACACCCACCAGTTTATCATCCTTATCATGGTAAGAGAATGGTTGCCAATCACCTTCTAAACCAATGGTAATTTCACCTTTATCTTGAATCGTCGCTAAATGATCTTTCGAAGATCCACATCCTGCTAAAGTAAATACCATAGCTGCACTTAATAAACCTGCTAATAATTTTTTCATCTTACATTTCCTCTTTCCTTAAAAATTCTTTTGTTCGTTCTTGTTGAGGATTTTCAAAGAAATCCTTTGAATTACCCTCTTCAATTATTTTTCCTTTTTCCATCAAAATCACATGACTAGAAACATTCTTGGCAAAAGACATCTCATGTGTGACTACAACCATAGTCATTCCTTCATTAGCCAATGTTTTCATAACACTTAAAACTTCTTGAATCAACTCTGGATCGAGCGCTGAAGTTGGCTCATCAAAAAAAATGATATCTGGAGATGTTGCTAATGCTCTTGCGATGGCGACACGCTGTTGTTGTCCACCCGATAATTGGGAAGGATAATGATCAGCACGATCTTTCATTCCTACTTTTTCAAGCATCTGCATACCAATCCTATTTGCTTCTTCTTTAGAAACGTTTCGCGCTACAGTAAGACCTAATGTTACATTTTGTAGGGCTGTCTTATTCGCAAATAGATTATAATTTTGAAACACAAATCCCGTATGCTTTCTAAGTTGGGCAACATCCTTCTTTGATGTATTAGACAAATCATAAGATTGATCTTTAAAAATCATGGTTCCTGCATCGGCTGTCTCTAGATAATTCATGCAACGAAGTAAAGTCGTCTTACCAGATCCTGATGGACCTAATATCGCAATGACATCTCCTTTATGGACCGTAAAATCAATGCCATTTAAAACATGTAAATTTCCAAACGATTTATGAATATCTTTAATTTCTAATAAAGCCATACTCTATCTCCCTGTCTGATAATAATTCAGCTTCTTTTCACCCCAAGATTGCAGCCAAGTTAAAACTGTACAGAAAATCAAATACACTAAAGCTACTTCTATATATAACTGCATAAACTGATAGGTTCTTCCAGCAATTCTTTCCGTCTGCATAAACATTTCTGTAACTGTAATATTGGCAGCTAAAGATGTATCCTTTACTAATGAAATCAAGTTATTAAACAACGATGGAAATGCACTTCGAAATGCCTGTGGTAAAACAATATGCATCATGATCTGCATATAACTCATTCCTACACAGTATCCAGCTTCCATTTGTCCTTGTGGTACACTTTCAATCGATCCACGAATGGTTTCTGCACAATAGGCTCCTGTATTTAATGAGAATACAATAATCGCTGCAGTAATCGCCGATATTCTCACTCCAATGGATTGCATCCCAAAATACATAATAAACAACTGCACTAGCATTGGTGTTCCTCTAAATATCCATATATAGAATTGAACAACATATTTCATAACTGGAACCTTCGCATATTGAACCATGGCACATACAATCGCTATTAACATGGCAATGATAAATGATACTAACGCAAGTGGTAATGTCATCACAATTCCTGATATAAATATTTTTGGGAATGATTCTAAAAACAATTCCATACTTTCCCTCCCTAAAATCTTTTAATTATTCTACACCCTAAAGTGAACTTTAGGTCAACTAAATCAATCCAAACGATTTTAATATTGTTAACCAGAATGTAATACTAAAAGCACTAAGAAGTGTTGTCAGCATCACAACACTCGATGTAAGTACACCTTTATGTCCCATACTTTTAGCCATCACAAAACCAGATACCGTTGTACTGGAACCACACATAATTAAAATGGCAACTAAAGCTTGATTTCTAAATCCTAATAAAGCACCTATTGGTAAGAAAATGGCACAAAAGCCAATTAACTTCATAAACGTACAGAATAAAGATGGTTTCAATTCACCTTTTGCCTGATCAAAATCAAAAGTGGCACCCATAGCCATTAAACCAAGAGGTGTAGCTGTACTTGAAATCATTGAAATTGTTTTATTGATAACTTGTGGTAATTTAAAAGGTAATAAGCTAACAAGTACACCTGCAACAATACCTAGAATTAGTGGATTCTTTAAGATTCCAATAAAAGTTTTCTTATAGTCAACCTTCGATTGTTCCGCCTTAAAGAAAGATAGAATTACAACTGAAACCACATTATACACAAATACAACACTCATCAACATTAAAGGAGCTACCCCTACGTCTGGATAAATATTCGATGTTAATGCAAGTCCTAATAAGGCTGCACTACTTCTGTAACAAGCCTGAATAAATTCACCTTGAATCTCTTTGTCTTTTAATCGCATAGAAAAAAATATTGATAAAAGAATACTAATCAATGTAGAGACTACGCAGAATGCTACAAACTTTGTATCCCAAAGATCTTTAAAATTAGACTGCGACACATCCACAAACAACAAGAGTGGCAATGATACTTTAAAGACAAATGCATTCAATTTCGATGCCAGTACATCATCCAACACATTGATTTTATTTAAGAAATAACCGACAACCATCAATAGAAAAATGGGAATCGTTGCATTTAGGCTAAATAATAAATTTTCCACAAAATTCCTCCAAAACCTTCTTAAAATTTTAACACAAATATTTAAGAATATGCACTAAAACACTCATATGTGACATTATTATCAATCTGTAACTTGTATGTAAGCGGTTATACTCGTAAAATGAAATTAACAAGTATACAAGGAGGAAATAATACTTATGGCAAATCGTTTTATTTTAAATGAGACAAGTTATCATGGTGCTGGAGCCATCAAAGAAGTGGTTACAGAAGTTAAAGCACGTGGATTAAAGAAAGGTTTAGTTGTTACAGATAAAGACTTGATCAAATTTGGTGTAGCTACTAAAGTCACAGACTTATTAGATGAAGCTGGACTTCCATACGAAATTTATGATGAAGTTAAGGCAAACCCAACTGTTGAACAAGTTAAAAATGGTGTAAAAGCTGCTAAAGATGCTGGTGCTGACTATTTAATCGCTATTGGTGGTGGAAGCCCACAAGATACTTGTAAAGGTATTGGAATCATCTTGGCTAACCCTGAATTTGAAGATGTTGTTAGCTTAGAAGGTGTTGCTCCAACTAAAAACAAATCTGTTCCAGTTATCGCAATTGCGACTACAGCAGGTACTGCAGCAGAAACTACAATCAACTATGTAATTACAGATACTGAAAAGAAAAGAAAATTTGTTTGTGTAGATGCTCACGATATTCCAGTTGTTGCGATTATCGACCCAGAAATGATGTCAAGTATGCCAAAAGGCTTAACAGCAAGTACTGGTCTTGATGCATTAACTCACGCTATTGAAGGATATACAACTTTAGCTGCTTGGGAACTTGCAGATACATTAAACTTAAAAGCTATCGAAATCATTTCAAGAAGCTTACGTGCAGCATGTGCTAACGATCCAAAAGGACGTGAAGACATGGCTTTAGGACAATATATGACAGGTATGGCTTTCTCTAACGTTGGTTTAGGTGTTGACCATGGTATGGCTCACCCATTAAGCGCATTCTACGGAATCCCTCATGGTGTGGCTTGTGCTACATTACTTCCATATGTTATGGAATTCAACAAAGATTACACTGGTGAAAAATTTAGAGAAATCGCTCGTGTAATGGGAGTTGAAGGTGTTGATGAAATGTCTCAAGAAGAATATCGTCAAGCTGCTATTGATGCCGTTATTCAATTAAGTAAAGATTGCGGAATTGCTCAAAGCTTAAAAGAAATCGGTGTTAAAGAAGAAGACTTACCAACATTAACAGATTCAGCTATGGCTGACGTATGTACAGGTGGTAACCCACGTCCATGTACTAAAGAATTGATCTTCGACTTATACAAATACGCATTTAACGGAAGAGACTAAGAAGGCATCTTGCCTTCTTTTTATTTTGCAGAAAAAAAGCGAGCTAAAATGAGCTCGCTTAACGATTTACATGAACATATCCAATAAATGGTTGGTTACATTCAACACTATAGATTGTTGTCTGATTTCCATACCATCCACCATGAACAGCTTGACCATTACCAATATATAATGCTACATGTCCTTGATATACACAAATATCTCCTGGAACTGGATTATTTGTCAAAGGTCCTAAGCTTAAATAAGCGGTTGGTGCACCATGGAAATTGATTCCTACTGCAGCAAGTGAATTTGTCACTAACATGGTACAATCTTGATAAACACCAATCTGAGCTAATGCAGCATCGGCAATTCTTTGATAGAAATCTTTTTCTACATTAACTGTAACATCTTTTTCACTAACATTACCCGCAATATCTTTTGCCTTGATTGTAGTAGTAAAAGTTCCTGTATTAGTTGTATCTACATTCTTAGTCACAGTCACTGTTCCTTCTTCATTTAATGAAACATAGCGATTGATATCAAATGCTTCATTTTGTTCCACTGTGATTGTATCCTCACAAGTAATTACAGGAGCTGTTGTATCTTCTACCTTGACACTTACTTCAGCACTGTGCTTTTCATTTGTATTTTTGTTTTTTCCTTCAATAGAAACAGTTTGTTTACCAACTGTTGCAATATCTAAATCTTTTACTTTTACCTTGTAGTTTTTTGATTCATATACAGATACGTTTTTTGTTTTCTTTTTAAACTTTACATTCGCATATTTTTTATGTAATTCTTTTGTAAATACAGACTGCATGGAATCTGCATCTTGATATTCAATTTTATAAGCTGGTGTGTTTTCTTTTGCCGCAACACTTGTAACGCCTCCAAATGTAGATGTAGCAATCATCACACTCGCAAATACATGCATTAATTTTTTCATAGTTATGGGCCTCCTCATTGCTCACACAATTAAAGAGGCTACACTATTTTCTCGTAAGTGTCAAAAGAATACCCGTATTTCCCACAATTTAACATATTAATTTGTTTTAATTTGCCATTATTAACGCGTTTGTCCCATTTATTTGCACTTTTTAGTGAAAAAAAGAACTACAAAATTTGTAGTTCTAAACGATTAATATTCTAATTTTTTAACCTTTTCCCAAGTAAACTGAGGATCACCAAAGTGTCCATAGCATGATGTTTTGTGGTAAACTGGCTTTCTTAAATCCAACTCAGAAATGATATTTCCAACTTCGAAGTTAAAGTTTTTCTTTACGATTTCCAATAGTTTTTCATCATCAAATTTACCTGTTCCAAAAGTATCAACACATAATGAAACTGGTTGTGCTTTACCAATTGCGTACGCAACTTCAACTTCACAACGACGTGCTAAACCATTCGCAACAATGTTTTTAGCTACATAACGAGAGTAGTAAGCAGCACTACGGTCTACCTTAGTAGGGTCTTTACTAGAGAAGCATCCTCCTCCAATACGTCCACGTCCACCATATGTGTCACATACGATTTTACGTCCTGTCGTTCCTGAATCTCCCCATGATCCACCTACAACGAAGCTTCCAGATGGATTGATGAAATATTTAGTATTTTCATCTAAGTATTTTTCATCAATACAAGGTTTGATGACTTCATTCATAATCAATTCTTTGATTTCTTCTTGTGTAATATCTTTTGAGTGTTGTGTAGAAACTACGATTGTATCAATACGTTTGATTTCATCATTTTCATATTCTACAGATACCTGTGTTTTTCCATCTGGTTTTAATAAATCTGGGTGTTCTCTTCTAACTTTAGTCAATTGACGAGCTAAAAGGTGTGCATAATAGATTGTTAATGGCATGTATTCATCATTTTCATCACATGCATAACCAAACATAATACCTTGGTCACCAGCACACACTTCATCACGGTTTACGGCATTATGAATTTCAGGACTTTGTTGGTTTACAACTGTATGAACATGATATTCTTCTGTATATCCAATACGTTTGATTTCATTTAATGCGATTGTTTCATAATCCAATTCAGCCTTTGTATTACATTCACCATAAATTAATACAAAATCATCTTTAATAGTACATTCAACAGCCATATTTGAATATGGATCTTGAGCTAATGCAGCATCTACGATTGCGTCGGCAATTTGGTCACAAATTTTATCTGGATGACCTTCAGTAACACTTTCACTTGTAAAAATATAATCTTTCATTTTGTCTCCTCTTCTTGCTTATCCATAAAAAAAACATACTTTAAGAAGTATGTTACAATTCTCTATACTTCTTATCGCTGTTAGCAGGACCACCTTAACATATTGTCAGGTTGGCGTGAAGTCAACGAGCTAACTCTCTACTTCAACTCTGGATAATTTTTTTACGCATAAAGATTAAAACATGAAACTACAAATAATGCAAGAAATTCATCATCATTATTATACATATATGAAAAAATGGCTAAATTATCTAGCCATTTCATTCTAATATCCTAATACTTCATCCACTAAAATGACGTGAATACGATCGGGTTCCATGCTGTTTCTTGTGATGACTAACTGATCACAAATGCAGCCTTCAGCTAAACAATTTGCACAACTACCCGTTAATTGGCAAGGTCTATTTCCTTTAAAGCGTTGACTGTTGATCGGTGCAGCTACATTTCTTAATCTGGAAATTGCACTCTCTACATCTTTTGTGACCTTATTCATACCCACAATCATTATGACATGTTTTGGCCCAAAACATAGACAGGATACACGATTACAATGCCCATCCATATTGACTAAGATTCCATCTTCTGTCATCGCATTCGTACTCATTAAATAGTAGTCTGCATAAAAACAATCTCTTTCTAATTTGTACTTTTCTTCGGCATCTTTTGCCTGATCTCGATCAATAACTTTAAAATTTCTTTTATAAAGCTCTTCCTTGATACCAATCTTATTTAAAGTATCTGAACCTCCCCAGCCTACACTTGATCCCGGTTGCATAAGTCCAAGTGCCAAATTCAAAGCTTCTTGTTTCGAATGCACATAATACCCATTCATATGTCTATTTTTTAAGCCTTGAATCACTTTTTTAGATAATAAATCATTTCGTTTTGTGATCATTTCTTACACCTCAATCCATTCTATTCTATTTACTACAATTGATGTTGGACGATCCTTCTTTCCTTGAATCAGACAAATACGATCTTTTTGAATATTCGCTTTTTGTTGCTCATACAAACGAGGCATGATAACCGCATCCATTTTACCAGCTTCATCCTCGACACTCATAAAGCACATCCAATCACCTTTCTTTGTCTTATGCGTTCTAAAAGATGCAACACGCACTAAAATATTCATATATCCATCTCTATTTACCGCATTCAATAATGGAATGCAATTTGGATAGTTATGCATGCGTAAAGACTGCACAGGATGTTCACTCACATAGAAACCATATACATATTGTTCTTTTTGAGCCTTTTGAATTGGATTCTCTTTGATTCTTTGAATGCCCGGACGAGAAACAATACTAAAGTCAAAGCATAAATCGTTAGGATCTTCAATTCGCACAATATTTACATAATCAATCAGCTTTCTTAAATTTTCATTGAGAGTTGCACGATTATATCCAAAACAATCCAATGCTCCGCCATCAATTAAAATACGAATCGTGGATTCATTAATCTTATACATACTTGCCTTGGCCAAAAAATCAAATAAATCTGTATATGGTGCATGTTCTAAAATCGTTGGGTAAATTGTTTTACCTACACCTTTTAAAACTTGTAACGGCATACGAATCGAATTTTGTTCAATCGTATAATACGCCTTAGAATGATTAATATCACATCCATTCACAACAATATTTCTTCGTTTACATTCATAAATATATTGCGATGTTTTTATACCAGAACCAATGACACTATTTAATAAACTCTGATAAAAATATAAAGGATAATTTGCCTTTAAATAAGCCATTTGATAAGCTACCAAGCCATAGGCATAACTATGTGATTTATTAAATCCATAGCCAGCAAATTGCTCCATTATAGAAAATATCTCATTGGAAACCGAATCTTTGATACGATTCTTTCGTGCTCCTAATATAAATTGCTCTTTTAAGTTCTGCATGACGTCTAATTTCTTTTTGGACATAGCCTTACGAAGCGTGTCAGCTTGCGCTAAACTAAAACCAGCAATCACTTGGGCAGTCTGCATAACCTGTTCCTGATAAATCATGATACCATAGGTTTCTTTTAAGATAGGCTCTAATAAAGGATGTGGATACACAACTTTTGAAGGATCCTTTTTTCTTTCAATATATGTATCAATATGCTGCATAGCTCCTGGACGATATAAGGCAAGTACAACACTGATATCTTCAAATTTATTGGGCTGTATCTTTTGAAGTAAAGACGTAATTCCACTCGATTCTAATTGGAATACACCTAATGTATTTCCAAGCGATAATAATTGATATGTTTTCGCATCCTTTAAATTGATTTTCATCATATCCAAAGAAATATGTTTTTGTTCTTTTAGATTTGTGACAATTTCATGAATCGTCGTTAAATTACGAATGCCCAAAAAATCCATTTTGATCAAGCCCAAATCTTCTAGATATTCCGCTGTAAATTGTGTAGCCTGAATATCTCCATCAACACTGACAAGTGGACAGACATTCACGATAGGCTGATCCGATAATACGATTCCAGCCGCATGTAAAGAGGTATGTCGTGGTAATCCTTCAACGTTTACACACATCTTAAATAATTCAGTTAATTTTTGATCCGACTGAATCCTTTTTCGAAATAAAGCATTCTCATTATAAGCCTGCATCAACGTAATTTTAGGCGTATTCTTTAACATCTTAGAAAGCTCATCCACAATTCTTGCCGGAACATTCATAACACGTCCTACATCACGAATGGCTTGTCTTGCCTGCAAAGTATTAAATGTCACAATATGACTCACATGATCATAACCATATAATTCACGAACATATTGAATCACTTCATCTCTTCTATCATCTGGAAAATCTGTATCGATATCGGGCATAGAAATACGTGATGGATTTAGAAATCTTTCAAACAGTAAATTATTCTGAATTGGATCAATATGTGTAATACCTAAACAATAAGCGACTAAAGAACCGGCTGCACTACCACGTCCTGGACCTACAAAGATGTCTTGACTTCTGGCATATCGAATAAAGTCCCAGACAATCAAGAAATAATCGGTAAATCCCATGTTCACAATGACACTTAGTTCATATTCTAAACGTTTGACATATGTCGGATTTAAATTTCCATTTAAACGTTTTTCTAATCCCTTCTTACAAAGTTTGATCAAATAATCTCTAGAATCAATTTGAAGTTTATTTTTAAATACAGGAAGCTTTGACTTTTGAAAAGCCATTTGAACATTGCACATTCTTGCGATTTCTTCTGTAGCAATCAATTCACTTTCATCATACAGTGCTTCCATTTCTTGTGGACTTCTTAAATATCTTTGAAATTGTACGTCTAAGCCTTGATTATCAATATTCGTTTGTTTGGCAATCGCCCTTAATACTTGTAAAGATTTTACGTCTTCACTATTCTCATACAGAATTCGAGATAGAGCCACGCGTTTACAATCAAGTTGTTTTAAAATTCGATTATCGGCTCTTTTTTTACCCGAATCATTCATAGATATAGAAACATAAAAGTCCGAGAACGAATTTTTACACAATTCTACAAATGTACTTAACTTTTCTAAATCCTGATGTTCAATATATGCACTAAATGTATCTTTTCCATCACTTGAAGTAAGCACAACACAATCTTTGGCATACTTTACAACTTCTTCAAAAGCTATATTTTCTTTAATGATGGAACTTAATTTATATAAATTTTGTAGACCCATATCATTCTTGGCAAGAAGTATAAAATGAAATGACTCCTCATTATAGATGGAATCCACTTCTAAACCAATAATCGGATGTACATTGTGCTTTTTGCATAATTGATAGAACTCCATCGTTCCATACATCACATTATGATCGGTCAAACATACATGGTTGAATCCAAGTTGTTTTTGATGAAGAATCATATTTTCTAAACGAATCGGTGATTCAAGTAAAGAGTATGAACTTCGCATATGTAAATGAACCATGAAATCCCACCTTTCTATTGTAGATATTATATCACAAGAAAAAGAGATAGCTTCTTAAGCTACCTCTCGATTTGATAAAATTTCAATAATTTGATCCACTTGATTACGCGTTAAGTTTTTAATTCCACTTGCACATTCGTGACCACCACCACCAAATTCCATGGCAACATCACGAATTGGAATATTTCTTGAACGTAAAGATGCACTATAATGCACACGATCTTCCATACGTGTAAACAATGCCCACATTTCAACACAATCGATACCTGCTAAACAATAGACTTTGTCTTTCGCATCTGTAAAGCTTAAACCAAATTCTTCATAATCTTCACATTCTAGAATTGAATAAAGGAACTTGTTTTTAAACACTGTATGATTACGTACAACAGTTTCATATTTATAGTCTTCCATGGATTTTGAAAAGTTCAATTGTTCCACTTTTGTGACATCTACGCCTTGTTCAAATAAGTATTTTGCGGCATCAAATGTAGCTGGACGAACATTATTTGTCGTAAAACGAATATTGTCCGCTGTTAATCCAAGATATAACATCAATGCACTTTCTACCGGAATATTAATTTTTTTTTCTTTAAGATATAAAGCTAATAACTCACATGTAGCACTTGCCTTATCATCGATCCATTCTTCATCACAAATTGTTTCGACTTGTACGTGATGATCAATACGAATTGATTTTTTAGCCAATTGATACCTGTCATCATCAATGCGTGTAGCATTTGAAGTATCTAAAACAATTGCTAAGCTGGAAGCTACTACTTCATCATCCACAACATCCATATGTACGTTGTTTCTTTGCGATACAGGACAATTACTTCCTAAACAATAGATTTTTTTATTTGGATAAGCACTTTCTAAATAGTACTTTAAGCCAAATTGAGATCCGATCGCATCCATGTCAGCAAAAACATGGCGAAAGATTGTGATTGTATTAAAATCTTTTACGCTTTCTAAAATATCATTAGGCATTAGCCATCAAATCCTTGTAGGCATCACGTGCAATGACTAATTCTTCATTTGTTGGTAATAACCAAACTTGCATTTTTGATTCAGGAGCACTTAATAATTTTTCAACGCCACGAACTCCATCGTTGTCTTCTGGTTTTACTACAACACCAAATGCTGATAATCCATCACAGATTCTTTGACGCATTGCACAGTCGTTTTCACCGATTCCACCCGCAAATACGATGGCATCAGCTCCACCCATTAATCCATAGTATCCTGATACAACTTCAACAATACGGTTTACATATACGTTTTGTGTTAGGATAGCGCGAGGATTTCCTTCTTTGATAGCTGCTTCAATGTCACGACCATCACTAGAGATTCCACTTACACCTAACATACCCGATTTTTTATTCATGATTGTATCCATTTCATCTGGTGTATATCCATATTTATTTTCTAAGAATGGAACGATAGCAGGGTCAATATCTCCACAACGAGTTCCCATCATGATTCCTCCAAGAGGTGTGAATCCCATTGATGTTTTATATGATTTACCATTTTTAACAGCTGTAATACTTGCACCATTTCCTAAGTGGCAAGTGATGATATTCATTTCTTCTTGTGTTTTTCCTTGAAGCTCAGCCAAGCGTTTTGTCAAATATTCATGACTTGTTCCATGAGCTCCATAACGACGTACTTTATCGTTAGTATAATATTCATAAGGAAGTGGGAAGATGTAGTTTTCTTCTGGCATACTTTGGTGGAATGCTGTATCAAATACGAATGTGTGTTTACATTCTGGTAAAGCATCTCTAAATGAACGGTATCCAACTAATGCTGCTGGGTTGTGTAGTGGAGCTAATGCACATAATTCTTCAACTTTAGCTTCAACATCAGCATCTACAGGTACTGAATGAGAGAAATATTCTCCACCATGAACAACACGGTGACCAATCGCTTTGATATCTTCTAAGCTATTTACAACTTTGTGTTCAATTAAAGCTTCCATTAATTTTTTTACAGCTACTGCATGATCTTTGATATCTAAGATCTCTTCAATTTTTTCTCCATTGGCTATCATTCCAAAAATAGAATCATTTAAACCAATACGTTCTACGTTTCCTTGTGCTAGAACTTCTTCTTCTGGCATTTTGAAAACTTGGAATTTCAAAGATGAACTTCCTGCATTAACACTCATAACAATCGACATTTTTTGATCCTCCTAAAAAATTTCTTTTAATATTTCGATTTGTTCAACATCTTCATGTTGTAAAATCCATGAATCCAATAATTTTTTCTTAGCGACATAACCAATCGCTGCTTCATATTTTTCCAGTAATTTCGTAGCTCGATGTACCGAATCCATCGCGGCTGCACGAGAAATCTCTAGTTCCTCACTTATTTCAGTATAAGAGAAATCTTCCTCATAGTAAAGAGACAAAATCTCTCTTTGACGTTCGGTCAACAATTCTCCATACACATCTAATAAATCATTCGCATCTAATTTTGAAATCATTATTCTTCCATACCCTTTGTGATTCCCATCAAGAAGGCATTGATATCAAATGGTCTTAAATCCGCTGGCTTTTCACCTAAACCTAAGAAACGAACTGGTAAATGTAATAAATCTCGAATCGCAAGTACTACGCCACCCTTGGCTGTACCGTCCATCTTCGTTAAAACGATACCTGTTACATCCGTTGCTTCCAAGAATACTTTTGCCTGTGAAATACCATTTTGTCCTGTAGTCGCATCTAGAACTAACCAAACTTCTTGTGGTGCTCCCTCGATTTCTCTTTGAACAACACGGTGCATCTTGCTTAATTCATTCATCAAATTTGTTTTATTTTGTAGACGACCCGCAGTATCGCAAATCAAAATATCAATATCATTTTCTTTGGCATAACGACAAGCATCCACCAATACGGAACTTGGATCTTGATTCATCTTACCTTTTACACAATGAACACCTAATCGTGTTGCCCAAGTATCAATTTGATCAATAGCTCCAGCACGGAATGTATCGGCTGCTGCAACCGCAACTTTCTTACCTTGCTCCTTGTAATATTGAATCAATTTTGCACTTGTAGTTGTCTTACCACTACCATTAACACCAACCATTAAAATAACAGTTGGACCTTCTTCATTCATTTTAATTGGTTCATCGCTTGATTCATCATAGAAATCATACAGAATGGAAACCAAATAATCTAACATGGAATCATATTCTTTAACATGTTTTCCATTTGATTCAAACGCATCCACGATTTTTTGTGCTGTATGAATACCCACATCACTCTCTAGTAGAATGACCATGATCTGTTCTAATAGATCATCATCAATTCCGTGAAAGTTATTGGATAAAGCACGCATACGATCTCCAAAGCTTTTCTTTGATCGATCAAGACCCGATAAATATTTATCTTTATCTTCACTTTTTACGAAAGCTTCTTTAATTTTCGAAAAGACCGACATTACTTTTCCTCCTTCGCTATATGTACTGCATCTTTCAATTGCACTTTTAATACTTTACTAACTCCATCTTTTTGCATAGTAACACCATACAAAGTATCACATTGTTCCATAGTTCCTGGTCTATGTGTTACCGCAATAAATTGAGATTGACCACGATAATGCGATAAATAACGGGCAAAACGCTCAACATTTGCCTGGTCTAATGCTGCTTCAACCTCATCAAAGATACATAATGGCATTGTACGTGCCTTCAATATTGCAAACAATACGCTGATCGCAATCAAAGCCTTTTCTCCACCCGAGAATGTCTGGATATTTTTAACCATTTTTCCAGGAGGCTGAACATCAATATCAATACCCGTATTCAATACATCTTCTGGATCTACCATGGAAAGACTAGCACGTCCTCCACCAAACATAGCCTTGAATACGCCATCTAGTTCAGCATTAATTTTATTAAACATCTCTGTAAATTGACTGATCATTGTCTTGTCCATCTCATCAATGGCTGCCAAGATTTGTTGACTTGCCTTTTCTAAATCTTCTTTTTGGCTTGTCATAAAATCAAAACGTTCTTTGACTTCTTTATATTCATTTGGTGCATCCAAATTCACATTTCCTAAACGAGAAATAGCTTGACGAAGTTGAATAACTTCTTCTTTTGCACTTTCGATTTCTACATCTTCCTTTTTAGTTAATGCATATTCATAAGTCATTTCATAATCTGTACTTAAACGGTTCAATGCGTTCTCTAATTGCGTTTTGATTTTCACAACTTCCATTTCATAGTTATGGATCTGCGATTGTTTAGAACTCATTTCTCTACGAACTAAACGAATCTGATTTTCAAGTTGTTCTGCTTCATTTCCTTTATCAAAACGAGTCTGACGCAAGCTTTGAATCTCTAAAGACAATGAATCCAATACCGCATGCATCTTAGACATTTGTACAACAAGATCATCTTGTGCTAATTCTCCACTATCTTCAATGTCTACACCTAATTCTTGATATTCAGCTAAGATGGAATCGTATTTTGCCTTCTTAGTCGCATAAATATTTTCTAGCTTAGCCAATTCAATCTGTAAAGTTACAATCGCATCGTTTTCTTTTTGAAGTTTCTGCGTAAGAATCTCTGTTTCATCCAAACAATTGCCGGCTTTGATTTTCTGTCCTTCAATTTTTGAATTAATTGTTTCTAATTCCTGACGCATTGTGACTGGTGTACTTTGATTCTTCGTAACACCACCCGTCATACTACCACCGGTATGTACGATATCCCCATCTAGGGTAACAATTTTATAGGCATAACGTAATCGTTTTGCGGTTTCATTCGCATTCTGCAATGTATCTACCACAATCACATTACCAAGCAATCGTTCTTTCACTGGATCAAAAATTTCTTTACAGTCCACGCATTCACTCGCAAAACCCAAAAAGCCTGGGCTTGTTGAAGCAATTGTGATTACTTGTTCATTCATTTTTCTAGGATGACATACACTTAATGGTAAGAAAGTTGCACGTCCACTACGATTTCGTTTCAAGAATGAAATGGCATTTCTAGCGTCCGCCTCATTTTTCGTAATGATTTGATAAATACTTCCACCTAATGCTGCATTGACAGCTAAAGCTTTATCGGCATGCGCAATCAACAATTCACTGACAACTCCGTAAACACCAGATAAAGAGTTTCTTGCCTGCATAACAGAACGCACACCTTGTTGATGAGCAAAAGGCTGCTTCATCATATTTTCCAATACTTGTCTACGATTTTGTAGTTGTGTCAAGATATTGTTTGCCTGATCCGATTCATAACGTGCCTTTGAAATTTTCGTTTTTAAATCATTCACAATATTACGACGATTGTTTAAATCTTGTTGCGTCTGCATTAAACGCTGATGGCGATCTTGATATTCAAATCGTGCTTCTTCAAGCATAGCCTGTAATTCTTTTTGACGAGCTTGTTTATCCGCTACCTGCAACATATACTTTCGCTTTTCATCCTGCTCGATTTTACGTCTTTCAAGCTGATAATTTTCTTCCATCGCTTTTGTATATTTTCCTTGCAGCTCATTGATTTGTTTATCAAGAGCATACATTTCTTTTCGAATGCTTTCTAAGCGATTTTCCTGCTTTAAAAGCTCCGCATTCTCTGATGTATGCATAGCTTGGATATCAAACAATTCTTTATTGATCTGATTAATTTTATCATTATATTGATCAATATCCTCAACCAATACACTAATTTCAATTTTTGATAATTTATCTCTTAAAGAAATATATTTTTCTGCCTTTTTAGCTTGTTTTTCCAAAGGTCCAATTTGTCTTTCAAGCTCATCTAGAATATCCTGCAAACGATCCAGGTTTTCTTTTGTCTGCTCTAATTTAGACAATGACACCTTTTTTCTCTTTTTATACTTTGCGACACCTGCAGCTTCCTCAAATAAAGAACGCCTATCTTCTGGCTTGGCATCCGCAAAAGAAGAAATATTACCCTGCGTAATAATACTTAAGGAATCTTTTCCTAATCCTGTATCCATGACTAAATCATTAATATCTTTTAATCGGCATGGTGTTTTATTTATAAAATAACTTGCTTCATTATTGGCACGTAAAATTTGTCGTGTAATTTCTATTTCATCAAAATCTGAATCAAAAACACGTGTTGAATTGTCAAATACCAACGTAACGCGTGCCATGTTTACAGGTTTTCTATATTCACTTCCTGAGAAGATAATATCTGACATATTTGTACCTGAACGAAGTGATTTAACACTCTGTTCACCGAGTACCCAACGAATAGCATCATTCACATTACTTTTACCACATCCGTTTGGTCCTACAATGCCTGTAATATCTTGATCAAATTGAATCACTGTTTTATCTGCAAAGCTTTTAAAGCCTTGTAATTCAATACGTTTTAAAAACATCAAGACCCTCCACTCTAACTAGTGTATTATATCAAAAAAATCACATAAAATATATCTAGTATCTATTTCTAGATTGTATATTATTTATTATTATGTTATAGTATGTGTATGAACAAGAAAGATAGTATGCAGTATGTTTATCCACTTTGTTTTGGTGAAGAAGTAGGTAACTGTATCACACATGGAGTTATGGCACTTTTGATTTTGTTTGCACTTCCATACTATAGTGTTCGTGCCTATTTACAAGGTGGCGCTATAAAGACACTTGGAACAGCCGTATTTTTGATTTGCCTACTCTTTATGTTTGCGGGTTCTTGTCTTTACCACAGCATGCCACATGAAACAACACACAAATATGTATTTAGAAAATTAGATCACATCATGATCTTATTGGCTATTGCAGGAACTTATACGCCCATTTGTCTAAATCTTATGAACAACTGGAAAGGATATACAATTTTAGCTATCGAATGGGTTATGGTAATTGCAGGAATCTTATTGAAATCGATTGCGACGAAAAGTTATCCTAAACTTTCAATGACAATCTATATGATCATGGGGTGGTTAGCTATCTTTATTTTACCTACGCTAATCAAAGAAACTCAACCTATATTTATCATTTTGATTGCATTAGGTGGTGTTATGTACACCATAGGTACTTTCTTTTATTCAAAACCACAAAAAAGATATTTTCATTTTGTTTGGCACATTTTCATTATCTTAGCAAGTATTTGTCACTTATTAGCTATTCTTTATTTTATCTAAAAAGAAAAACCTATATTGTAAAATATAGGTTCTTTTTTTTAAAACAATCGAACAATATCATTATATGTTGCGTATAAAAACAACAACATCAAGAGTACAAAACTGGCCATAATGATATTTTCTACAACTTTCGTAGAAACTTTTCGACCAATTAATTTTTCAATCAACAATATTAAAATTCTTCCACCATCTAATGCTGGAATAGGAATGGCATTAAAGATTCCAATGTTCAATGAAATCATCGCAAACAAACTAAAATACATGTCCAATCCATATTGTACAGATTTACTAGTGACATTTAAAATGCCAACAGGACCCGATAAGTTTTCTAATCCCTGTCCATGGATGATCATGTTCAAAGATTTAAATATAGTTGTTGCACTATCCCAAGTATTTTGGCAACCAACCCATAAAGATTGATACCAAGGAATCTTCTTCGCATACGCAATCGCCTTATATCCAAGTGTATAGCCTTCCATATCTTTATCATAGGATGGAGTTAGTGTAGTTTCAAAAGTTGTGCCATCGCGCTTTACAGTTAATGTCAATGTATCATGATGATATTGAATAAACTCTAAAATCTCATATTGTGTTTTAGGTTGAATACTTTTTCCATCTTCACTTTGAACTTTGACGATGCGATCCTCTTTTTCTAGGCCTGCTTTTTGTGCTACAGAATCCTCTTCAACTACATAAACAACAGGTTTTGCCTCTTCTACTACATAGCCCTGAGCTAATGCCACACCCATATATATGATCCATGCCAATAAAATATTCATCACAATACCAGCAATCATGATGCAGACTTGTTTCCATCTTTCAATTCCGTTCAAGCGTCTATTTTCTGGAACATCCTTTAACCAGCTATCTTCTTCACTTTGTGAGCCATCTTCTTCGCCAGCCATCATTACATAGCCTCCAAATGGTATGGCACGAATGGAAAAAGCAGTTTCTTTTCCTTGTTTTTGATAAAGACAGGGTCCCATACCAATAGAGAATTCTTTACAGTAAACCCCGAAATGTTTTGCGACTAAAAAATGCCCTAACTCATGTAAAATGACAATCACGCTTAGCATCACGACAAAGGCAATTATACCAATAATAAAATCCATTCAAATCCCCCTTAGAGAATGATTGTATATAAAACACTAAATACCATAATATTTAATAATAGTGAATCTACACGATCTAAAACACCACCATGTCCTGGTAAAAGATTAGAGAAGTCTTTTACGGCAAAATGACGTTTAATAGCACTAAAACACAAATCCCCAAGTTCTGCAGTAGCTGGACATACTAAACATAAGAATGTGTTTAAAACTGGGTTTAGGTTTGATACGTAGCTAAAGCTAACCGCAAAACTTAATACAAAACCAAATATAATTCCTCCTACAAAACCTTCCCAACTCTTTTTAGGTGAGATTCTAGGATTCATTTTGTGTTTTCCAATAGCTCGACCCACAAAATAGGCTCCTGTATCACTTCCATATGTAGCGAAAACAATCGTCCATAGATACTGATGTACGTTTGCGATTTGTCCTACTGCATGATAAACAAGAGAGAAAATTGTAACGTATGAAATACATACAAAGGCGTCTATAATCGAAAAGTTTTCAACGAAAACAACAAGACTCCATAAAAACACAACAATCAGTGTCACAATAACAAAAAAGTATTTATCAGGTAAAACTCTCGTTAAAACGACGGCTAAAGCACTGAGTGGAAGAACATATTTAGGCCAGTTTTTAAATTCTGGCTGAATATGCATCCATTCATATGCACCTGCACAAACAATAAATAGGGCAAGGGCTTCTAACCAATATCCTCCAAGAGCTACTGGCAGTGCAACAACAAGAATGATACCTATAGCGGTAATTATTCTTTGTTTCATGAAGTTAAGCCTCCAAATCTGCGATCTCTTGATGCAAACTCATCGAGGCAATCTTTTAATGCTTTTTCATCAAAATCAGGCCATGCGACTGGTGTAAAAATCAATTCTGCATACGCAAGCTGCCACAATAAATAATTAGAAATACGAAGTTCTCCACTTGTACGAATCATCAAATCAATGTCTTCTGGTACAAATAAATATTTTGAGAACTCTTCTTCCGTTAAATTATTTTCACGTTTGCCTTGAGCAACCTCATCTGCATATTTTTTCATACCGAGTAACATTTCTCTTCGCGAACCATAATTAATCGCTAAACATAATTCTAAGCCAGTGTTATCCTTAGTCATATTTACAGCTCTGTTGATAACATCTTGTGTTGCTTGTGGGAATTTTTCTAATTCACCGGCAAAAGTTACACGAATGTTCTTTTCCATCAATTCATTAATAAATTTATTAAAGAATAATCCTGGTAATTTGCATAAATAGGAAACTTCATCTTCTGGTCTTTTCCAGTTTTCTGTTGAAAAAGCATATAGAATCAATTTTTGAATTCCCATATCTTGTGCTGCTAGAGCCACAGTACGAATTGTATCCGCACCCTTTTTGTGTCCTGCTGTTCTTGGTAAGCCTCTTTTTTTGGCCCAACGACCATTACCATCCATAATTATAGCTACTGTTTTTGGTGCCATAAAAACCTCCTTTTTAAAAAAGTCCAAATCAAGTTTGGACTTAGACATTTAATATTTCTTTTTTCTTTGCTTCACAAATTGAATCAACATCTTTAATGTATTTGTCTGTTAATTTTTGTGATTCTTCTAATGTTTGTTTTTGTTCGTCTTCAGGAAGTTCTTTATCCTTTTTGATAGCATCGTTCGCATCACGACGTACGTTACGAATCGCAATCTTAGCTTCTTCACCATACTTTTGTGCATCTTTAGCTAATTCTTTACGACGATCTTCCGTTAATTGAGGAACTAAAATACGAATTACGTCTGCTTCTGCTTGAGGATTCAATCCTAAGTTAGCAGCTTGAATTGCATGTGCAATATCTTTAATAATTGAACGATCATAAGGTTTAATAACAAGTTGTGTACCTTCAACAACAGAAATCTGAGCCATCTGATTGATTGGTGTCATTGCTCCATAATATTCGACTTGTACACGTTCTAACATTTGTCCGCTAGCACGTCCAGTACGGATTTGACGAAGGTTTGATTCTAAATTATCAATAACGCCCATCATTTTTTCTTCTGCATTTAATAAAATATCACTCATTTTAATTCTCCTTATTTCTTTTTAGTGATTGTAGTACCGTTCACTTCACGGCGAACTGCTTTGACAATATTACCAGGTTCATTCATATTGAATACAACTAAATCAATATCATTATCCATGCACATACTAATAGCTGTTGAGTCCATAACTTGTAAGCCTTCGTTTAATACGTCCATATAATTTAGTGTATCGTATTTCTTAGCATTTGGATTTTTCTTTGGATCTGAATCATAAACTCCATCAACACCATTTTTAGCCATTAAGATAACATCTGCATTAATTTCAGATGCACGTAATGCTGCCGTTGTATCTGTTGAGAAGTATGGAGAACCTGTACCAGCTCCAAAAATAACGATTCTGCCTTTTTCCAAGTGACGTAATGCACGTCTTAAAATGAATGGTTCAGCAACCTTTTGCATTTCAACAGCTGTCTGCACTCGTGTTTGCACACCTTCTTGTTCCAAAGCATTTTGAACAGCTAAGGCGTTGATTACTGTACCTAACATACCCATATAATCAGCTTGAGCACGGTTCATTCCCATTTCAGCCATCATTTTACCACGAATGAAGTTGCCACCTCCGACAACAATTGCTAATTCTACCCCTAATTTTTGTACTTCTTTTAACTCTTTTGCCAATCTTTTTAAGATTTCTGGATCAAAAGCAGCTTCAGGGCTCGATAAAGCTTCGCCACTTAATTTTAATAAAACACGTTTATACATAATATTGCTCCTTATTGAATTGTCACAACAATTATACACTATATTGTGTCATTTAAAAAGAAAAACCCTTGGAAATAGTGATTACGCATGAAATAATCTTCGAATTTTCGTGATTTAAGATTATTTATTTTTTTATGTACTTTAATAGTGT
>NZ_CAKVMR010000018.1 GCF_934772795.1 uncultured Holdemanella sp. | reverse complement strand
GCGAATTTTTAGCTACTTAGCACTCTGCCCCAAGTAATCTTAAAGCAGATCTAAACCCTAACTATTCTTATATAGTCTTTTTAGGTAACGCTAGAGCGCTAAATCCGTTGTGAGTGGGTGGTTAGCGCTTTTTATTTTGCCTTTTTGATATTAACTACCACATACTCACATATACCCTCTGTTCTTATTGGAAAACCCCAACCAACAAGGCCTGAGCTAATGATCTTTGTATAGTTTTTGAATGTTTCTTTTCCGTAATTGCCCACAAAGTCGGGTTGTAAATGGTAAGAATAGGATAGTGGAAATATTTGTCCGTTGTGGGTATGACCACTGAGTTGAAGGTCGACGTTGCTTTTGATGTTTTCACTTGTTCCTTGTGGTTGATGGTCTAGGACGATATTGTAGGTTTTATTTGTAAGGTGGTAGTCTTTTGTTTTCTTTCGGTTTGGGTTGGTGTAGTCTTTTCTGCCAATAAGCATGATGTTTTTTAAATGCACTTTTTGATCATTTAGAATGGTAATGTTGTTTTTAGTGATGGCTTGATTGAGTTTGTTTCTTGTGAATTTTATCTTGTTTTCGTGATTGCCATATACAAAATAAACAGGGGCTATTTTAGTAAGTCTTCCAAGTTGTTTGAATAGTACATTCATATCTTCTTCTGATGTGGATTCATCGACGAAGTCTCCGCCTAATAGGTAGAAGTCGGGTTTTACTTTCATTAATGTATTTGTGATTGCTTTTAATCTTTCAGGATTGTTCGCGTTGGGATAATGCATATCGGCAATAAAACATATCTTAGTTGGATTTATGTTCTTTTCTGTTGTTAGATTGTAGTTTGTTTGATGAATCGTATACATATTCACATAGCCAAAAGTAACGATGGATGTGGATATTATAGCTGACAGTATTATACAGAGAATTGGTTTTCTTTTTTTGAATATCAATAATAGGATTAGTAAACAGAATAATGTATGTACAGCTCACATAGCTTGATATGTGCGCATGTTCCAACAATTCAATAGTAATGCGATACAGATGGCGTATCGTATTTTTTTGTTTAATGTATCTTTTAATAAGTTGTTTATTAAATAACATAATCCGATTTCTAGAATGAGGATTCCCATTTGAAGATAGATCATACTCTCACTTCCTTTTGGTCTTATCTTACACCATTGTTAGAAAGATTTCCTGACTTATGCAGTATAATAAAATGGGTGAGACTATGTATAAAATAATGATTGTAGAAGATGATGAAGTTATCTCAAAAAAGTTAGAATCGTTTCTTAAATCTTGGAACTATGATGTTTGTCGAGTGGTTGATTTTTATAATGTGATGGACGCATTTCAGTCTTATAATCCAGACTTAGTATTAATGGATATTACACTGCCTTATTTAAATGGATATTTATGGACGGAAAAGATTCGTGAAGAATCAAAAGTACCAATTATCTTTATTTCAAGTGCTACAGACAATATGAGTATTGTGATGGCTATCTCTAAGGGTGCGGATGATTTTGTGTGCAAACCATTTGATTTAAATGTTCTTGCTGCAAAAATTACGGCAATATTAAGACGTAGCTATGACTTTGTATCCAACCATAATGTGCTTGAATATCAAGGCGTACGCTTTAATTTAGATGATAATACCGTAAGTTTTCAATCTTCTCAAATTGAACTGAGTAAGAATGAGGCTAAGATACTTCGTCTATTAATGGAAAAGAAGGGGACGATTGTATCTCGAGATAGTTTAATGGAATATTTGTGGAAGACGGATTTTTATGTGGATGAAAATGCACTCAGTGTAAATGTGAATCGTTTGCGTAAAAAACTAGAGAGTATTGGCATTGTGGATTTTATTCAAACTAAAAAAGGATTGGGATATAAGATATGAAATTGTTGAGTCATTATTTAAAAGACAGAGTGTTCTTTATTATGATCTATGTTGTGAGTGTTTTAGTTTGTCTATGTGTATTTAAACTCTATAATCTAGAACTTGAAGCCTTTACATACGCTTTTATGATTCTTTGTGTATTGATAGTTGTTTGTGGGTTGTTTGATTACTACAAATATTATAAGAAACACCAAACACGAGTCACACTTCGCTTAAATAGTAATGTTTCCTTGTCTTGTGATCTTCAAGATTCATCATTGATTGGAGAGGACTATCATGAAATCTTAGTGGCTATGAAAAATTATCATGATCAGTATGTTGAATCATCAGAAAGTAAAATGCATGATCTAGAAGATTATTTTACGATGTGGGTGCATCAGGCTAAGCTACCCATTGCTGCTATGAAGTTACTACTTGAAGATGAAAAATTGAGTCGTAGTGAAATTAAATTACAACTCTTACGCATGGACCAATATACAGATATGGTTTTAGCCTATCTACGATTACATAGTACGCATACTGATTTCTTGTTTAAAGAATTGGAATTGGATGATTTGATTCGACAATCGATTCGTCGTTTCTCAACAGAATTTATTCGAAAACACATTCAGTTACAGTTTAAAGAAACTAAGGATGTGATATTGAGTGATGAAAAGTGGCTTGTGTTTGTGTTGGAACAAATTTTTTCGAATAGTCTTAAATATACAAATGAAAATGGTTTGATCTCTATATATATGAAGTCTAAACATATCTTAGTGATTGAAGATAATGGGATTGGCATTAGTGCAAGTGATTTAAATCGTGTATTTGAAAAGGGCTATACAGGTATGAATGGTCGTAGTGATAAAACAGCGAGTGGTTTAGGTCTATATTTATGTAAGAACATTTTAGATATGTTGAATCACAAAATAACAATTGAATCTAGTGTTGGTAAGGGGACTCGAGTCATATTGAATCTTACACATTTTGAAGGAAGAATCGAGTAATCTTACAATCTTGTAAGGTGAGTGTTAGCTGAATCGATGGCTGCATTTATGAATTCTTTGTAGAATTTTGGTGTACATGGAGGTAATGGATATGGCATTATTAGAAGTAAAAAATTTAAAAAAAGTATATACAACAAGATTTACACAGAATCAAGTACAGGCATTGACTAACGTTAATTTTAGTGTGAATAAAGGCGAATATGTAGCTATCATGGGTGAGTCTGGATCAGGTAAGACAACCTTATTAAATATCTTGGCAGCTTTAGATAAACCAACCAGTGGACAGGTCTTACTACATGGTAAAGATATTACGCATATTTCAGAAAAAGAAATTGCGAACTTTCGAAGAGAACACTTAGGTTTTGTGTTTCAAGACTTTAATTTATTAGATAATTTTAATAATCGCGATAATATTTTCTTGCCTTTGGTTTTAAGTAAGAAAAAATATCCGGAAATGAAAGAAAGATTGACTCCGATTGCCAAACAATTAGGGATTGAAGATATTTTGGATAAGTTTCCATATGAAATTAGTGGGGGTCAAAAACAGCGTGTTGCCGTAGCTCGTGCTATCATCACAAATCCAGATCTAATTCTAGCGGATGAGCCAACGGGGGCTTTGGATTCAAAAAGTACAGAGGAGCTTTTACATTTATTTGGAACTATCAATGAAAATCAACAAACGATTGTGATGGTTACCCATTCGACAAAGGCTGCAAGTCATGCGTCTCGCGTTTTGTTTATTAAGGATGGAAAGATTTTCCATGAAATATATAAGGGTAATAAAAACTTAGATCAGATGTATCAATGTATTAGTGATACGTTGACACTACTAGCTACAGGTGGTGTTCATCATGAGTAGAGCTTTCTATTTAAATTTAGCTGTAGATAATTTGAAGAAGAATGCACGTACCATCATTCCTTATATATTAACGAGTGTCTTAACGACAATGATGTTGTATATGGTTGTTTCTTTGGCAAACAATCCAAACTTAAATGAAATGTTAGGGGCAACGCAACTAACGCAGATGTTAGGCTTTGGAGTTGTGATTATTGAAATCTTTGCGTTTATCTTCTTGTTCTATACATATAGTTTTTTAATTAAAAGAAGACAAAAAGAGTTTGCGTTATTCTCTATATTAGGAATGGAAAAAAAGCATTTAGCTCGTGTCTTATTTTATGAAACTGCGATTACTTTACTTGTTTCATTAGCTTTAGGTATTGGCTTAGGTATCTTATTTGATAAAGCGATGTTTTTGGTTATCGCAAAAATGATTGGTGCAGATATTGTACTCGGCTTCTACTTTTCTTTTTTTGGCATGAGACAATGCGTTCTTGTGATTGGATTGATTTATGCATTGATCTATTTCTATTCTATGGTTCGTATCCATATTTCAAGTCCAATTGAATTGCTACATTCGGATCATATGGGTGAAAAAGAGCCTAAGGCAAAATGGTTTCTATCTATTGTGGGCATTCTTTGTCTAGGTATTGGATACTATTTGTCGATCAGCACAAAAAATCCATTGACTGCACTCTATTTCTTCTTTGTGGCTGTAGTACTTGTCATTATTGGAACCTATTTATTATTTACATCCATATCAGTGACTTTCTTAAAATTAATGAAGAAAAACAAGAATTATTATTATAAGACGAATCACTTTATTAGTATTTCTGGCATGATGTATCGTATGAAACAAAATGCGGTAGGACTAGCCAATATCTGTATTCTTTCAACAATGGTTTTAGTCATGTTGTCTACAACACTAAGTATGTGGTCAAGTATTGATAGTATTGTGGATTCACAATATCCTAGAAGTGTAATGGGAAATGGATATGGGGATGCTTCTAATATTGATTTTGATGAAATGAATGAAGAATTGATTCGTATGGGCATTGTTCCAAAGAATCTTCTTGCGTATAAGAGATTGGATTATGCTGGATATTTAAAGAATGGAACTTTGATTACGGATTATCGGAATGAGGGTATGAATGCCGTAAATGAAATTCAAGAATTTTATTGTCTTCCATTAAAAGATATTCAAGATTATGAAAATATTAAGGGGTCTTTAAAACCCAATGAAATCTATGTGTATTCCAATGTAGAGACGATCAAAGAAAAGACTTTATCTTTATTTGGAAAAGAATATGTTGTGAAGAAACAATTGGACCACTTGAAGATGGATGAGAGTAATCCAAATATAACAGAACATTATTATATTATTGTGGATTCAGAAAAGACTTTAGAGAAGATGCAACAAGATCAGACAAATGTGTATGGTGACAATGCGAGTGCAATACGTGCTTATTATTCGTTTGATTGTGATGCGAATGAGCGTGAAGTTATTAAAAAGTTAGGCCAGAATGAGAATATAAATGATTTTATTTGGTCAAGTAAATCGAATCAGAAACAAGGGTTGATTGAATTATATGCAGGCTTCTTATTTATTGGGATCTTCTTAAGCTTCTTATTTATTATGGCAACCATTCTGATTATGTACTACAAACAAATTACAGAAGGCTATGAAGATAAAGATCGTTTTGAGATCATGCAGAAAGTGGGTCTTGAACAACAAGATGTAAAACGAGCTATTCATTCACAGGTGTTAACGGTATTCTTTATGCCATTACTTGTGGCAGGACTTCATGTTTGTTTTGCGTATCCAATGATTGAAAAGCTACTTCATTTGTTGTTTGTGAGTGATTCATGGCTATATATTCGTACGACAATGTTCTGTTTTGCGTCCTTTGCGCTAGTCTACATTGTGATTTATGTATTAACTTCAAAAGTCTATTATGGAATTGTAAAAAGAAATGCTTAATTGGATATTAGGATTTATCTTGATTGGGTTATGTATCTATATATATTATGTGAATCATCATGGAATTTAGTACTCGAATAGAGTACTATTTTTTTAGGTGATGATTATGTTTATTAATGGATTTGATATCTTATGGGACGAAGTTGATGATTATGTGGCCGATATTCAAAGTATTCGAAGTATTGATCAATTAACTTTTAGTAAGCCGGTAACCTTCTTTTGTGGAGAAAATGGAAGTGGTAAATCCACTTTGTTGGAGGCTCTTGCGATTAAAAATGGATTGAATCCAGAAGGTGGAACAAGGAACTATAATTTTTCTACATATGACTCGTATTCGAATTTGCATAATCATATGCGTTTGTGGCGTTCTAGAAAACCGGATTGGATGTATTTCTTAAGAGCTGAAAGCTTCTACAATGTGGCGACAAAGGAAATGGAATATAGTGGCGTTTTTTCTGAAAGATATCATGATCAATCGCATGGTCAAAGTTTCTTTTCTGTATTGATGAAACAAACAAATAAAAATGGACTTTACTTGTTGGATGAACCCGAAGCAGCTTTATCTTGTCAGAATCAATTGGCACTACTCTATTTAATTCAATCATGTGTGAAACAAAATTGTCAATTTATCATTGCGACACACTCTCCTATATTATTGGGGTTTCCAGGTGCACAAATCTTATCGTTTGATGAGGGTAAGGTAGAAGAAGTGGATTATAAATCGACTTCTAGCTATCAAACAATGAAGTTATTTTTGGATCGCTATGATTATTTTGTGAAGGATATTAAAGAAAATGATAATTGAAAATCATTTATGTTTTTAGGATAATGTATTTGTTTGGAGGGATATTGTGATTAAATTAATTGCGATTGGTAAGAATAAAGATAAGGCGTTACAGTCTTTAGAAAAAGAATATATAAAGCGATTGTCGGCTTTTTGTAAGTTTAGTGAAATCGAGGTAAAAGATGAGGCGAATGAGCATGTTTCTAGAGAAGCCGAGGTTTTATTGGTGAAGGAAAAAGAGGGAAATCGTGTTTTAGAAAAACTATCAGATCAGGATTTTGTGGTCTTGCTTGATCTTCATGGCAAGATGATTGATTCTGAGTCGTTTGCGAAGAATTTGGATATGTGGCAAATGAAGTATTCAAATATTGTCTTTGTGATTGCGGGAAGTCTTGGACCGAGTGAAAAATTAGTTTCTAGAGCAAATTATCGTTGGAAATTATCGGATCTAACTTTTACGCATTTAATGACGCGTGTCTTGATGTTGGAACAGATTTATCGTGGTTTTATGATCAATAATGGTCGGAATTACCACAAGTAAGTGATGTAAGCGCTTTTTGTGAAATATTTTACTTGTGAAAAACTAGTCAATCAATTTATGTAGTGATATAATGGATGTGCAAAAAAATGACAGTAGGAGGAATATACATGACAAAGAGAACTGTTAAAGACCTTGATGTAGCTGGAAAAAAGGTCATCGTACGTTGTGATTTTAACGTGCCAAGAAAAGATGGTGTTATCACTGATGATAACCGTATCGTAATGGCTTTACCTACAATTAAATATTTAGTAGAAAACAAAGCTAAAGTTATTTTGATGTCTCACTTAGGAAAAGTTAAGACTGAAGAAGACAAAGCTAAAAACAACTTGGAATGCGTAGCCGTACGTTTACAAGAATTGTTACCAGAAGTAAAAGTATCTTTCTGCCCAGTAACTCGTGGTGAAGAATTAGAAAACGCTGTAAATGCATTAGCTGATGGGGAAATCGTATTAATGCAAAATACTCGTTACGAAAAAGGCGAAAGCAAAAATGATCCTGAATTAGGTGCATATTGGGCTAGCTTAGGTGAAGTATTCGTTGAAGATGCATTCGGATCTGTTCACCGTGCTCACGCTTCTACTGTAGGTATCCCTACAAACATTAAAGAAAACGGATTAGGATTCTTAGTTGAAAAAGAAGTTACAATGTTAGGAAAAGCTGTTGATGAACCAGCTCACCCATTCGTAGCTATCATTGGTGGATCTAAAGTATCTAGTAAAATCGATGTTGTTGACAACTTATTGAAAAAAGCTGACAAAGTTATCATCGGTGGTGGAATGGCTTATACATTCTCTAAAGCTGTTGGTGGTTCAATCGGTACTTCATTAGTTGAAGATGACAAATTGGATTTAGCAAAAGAATATTTAGAAAAAGCTGGAGACAAATTAGTTCTTCCTGTAGATAACGTAATTGCGGATGCATTTAGTGAAGAAGCTAACACTTCTGTTGCAGATGCTGGACAAATTCCTGATGGATGGATGGGATTAGATATTGGTCCTAAATCTGTTGAATTGTTCAAAGAAACTTTAGCTGGTGCTAAAACTGTAGTATGGAATGGACCTATGGGTGTATTCGAAATGCCTAAATTCGCTAAAGGTACTGAAGAAGTATGTAAAGCAATCTCTGAATTACCAGATGCTATTACAGTAATCGGTGGTGGAGACTCTGCTGCTGCTGCAAAACAATTAGGATATGCAGACAAATTCTCTCACGTTTCAACTGGTGGTGGAGCTAGTTTGGAATACATGGAAGGTAAAACATTACCTGGTATCGCTATTATCAGCGAAAAGTAATAAGGAGATGTACTTAAGATGAGAAAACCTATTATCGTTGGAAACTGGAAAATGAACAAAAACAACGCTGAAACAAAAGCTTTCTTCGAAGCTGTTGACGGTGTTGCTGCTAGCGAAAATGCTACTTATGGAATTGGATGTCCATTTACTGATTTAAGAACTGCATTGGATCACGCTAAAAACTTAGTTGTAGCTGCTGAAAACTGCCACTTTGAAGATAGTGGAGCTTTCACTGGTGAAGTTAGTGTTCCTATGTTAGAAGAAATGGGAGTTAAATACTGCATTATTGGTCACTCAGAACGTCGTGAAATGTTCGGTGATACTGATGAAACAGTAAACAAAAAAGCAAAACGTTTAATTAAAGCTGGAATCACTCCAATCTTATGTGTTGGTGAAACAGAAGCTGATTACGATGCTGGAAACTCAGAAAAAGTAATTCGTGAAGAATTAGCTGGTTCTTTAGCTGATTTATGTCCAAAATGTGTAGGTGAAATGGTTATTGCCTACGAACCAATCTGGGCTATCGGAACTGGAAAATCTGCTTCAGTAGAAATCGCTGAAAACTGCTGTAAGATCGTACGTGACCAAGTTAAGGATATGTATGGTGAAGAAGCTGCTGAAAAAGTACGTATCCAATACGGTGGAAGTGTTAAACCTAACAACATCGTTGAATATATGGCTCAACCAGATATCGATGGTGCATTAATTGGTGGTGCTAGCTTGAAAGAAGATAGCTTCACAGAAATCATTGAAAAAACAAAATAATTGATGATAAATTAGGCCTCTTTGAGGCCTTTTCTTTTGATTGATTCTAACCAAAAAAATGAATTTAGGGTTGTTTGAGAGGTGGTTTCGTGGTAAACTAATCGTGAACTATTTTAAATAGGGGGTAGAATAAAATGAACTTTGTAGAAAATAATGGTAAAAAAGTCGCGGCGATTCTTTGTGTAGCATCTGCTTTCCCTGTTGTAGCAACAGTAGTTGCAGCCAAGGAAGAACCTGGATGGCATGGTGATCGCTATGTCAATGAAGATAAAACTGTAGCAAAAGGATGGCAAGAAATCGAAGGAAAATCTTACTATTTCTCAGAAGATGGAACAGTAAATTCTTCAAAGACTGAAGAAGCAACAACAGCTAGCGTTTCAAGTAACATTACAGGGGAAGTGAAAGAAACAGTAGCAACAGCTAGTCAAGAAGCTGTAAAAGAAGAAACAGAAAAAAAAGCAGCAGAAGTAGTTGAAACTGTAGCTGAAACTCCAGCAACTACAACTGAAGCAACAGATACAACTGAAACTCCAGCAGAAGCTCCTGCTGAAACACCAGCAGCTCCAGAAGAAACTGCACCAGTTGAAACACCAGCAGCACCTGTTGAAACACCAACAGAAACTGCACCAGTTGAAACTCCTGCAGCTCCAACAGAAACTGCACCAGCTGAAACACCAGCTGCTCCAGCAGAAACTGCACCTGCAGAAACACCAGCTGCTCCAGAAGAAACAGCTCCAGTTGAAACTCCAGCAGCACCAGAAGAAACAACTCCTGTTGAAACTCCTGCTACACCAGAAGAAACTGCACCAGTTGAAACACCTGCAGCTACAACTTTAGGACAAAGAATTTCTTCAGAAGCACAAAAATTAGTAGGTGTAACTGATGGATTATGGTGTACACAAGTTGTACAACAAGCTTTAGCTAATGCCGGTGTAAGTGATGCTTATCAATTATGGCCAGATCAATACGCAGGTCAATATGGATACTACACTAACGATCCTCAAGAAGGTGACTTATTGTATTACAACAATGGTGGACGTGGTGTTGACCACATCGCTATCTATATTGGAAATGGACAAGCTGTTCATGGAAACTACGAAGGTAAGACTGTAATTGCTAGTGCATATTTAAGCACAGCAGCATCTCCACAATTCATTCGTGTTGTTAGATAATTTTTAAACTTTAAGCTTGGCTTTTTAGCCAGGCTTTTTTTTGTATATTAAGATTTTGTATTGTATAATATGAGGTAGTTTTGGAGGCAAAATATTATGAATGAAGCATATAAAAATCTTGTAGAGAGAAGAAGTGTGAGAAAATATAATAATACAAAGGTGAGTCACGATTTGATTGAAAAAATTATTTATGCAGGTCAATGTGCACCAAGTGGCATGAATCGTCAAATCTTTGCCTTTGTCGCTGTTGAAGATGAAGAATTAGTAAAAGAATTATCTAAAAAGAATGCGGAAGTCATGAATTCATCGGCAGACCCATTCTATGGCGCAAAGAGTTTGATTATTGTCTTTGCGGATACCAATGCCCCTACATATTTATACGATGGAGCTTTGGCTATGGGTAATCTAATGAATGCTGCTCACGCCTTAGGTGTTGATTCATGCTGGATCCACCGTGCTAAAGAAACATTTGAAACAGACTTTGGTAAAGAATTAAAGAATAAATGGGGAATACCAGAATCTTACGAAGGTATAGGACATTGTATTTTAGGTTATAGAGACGAAGAGCTTGGAAAGCGTGCTGAAAGAACGTCTAAGGTGGTTTATGCATAATATACGTATTGGACAAGCCGTAGATATTCATCAGCTTGTAATGGGGCGTAAACTTATTCTAGGCGGCGTTGAAATTGAACATACCAAAGGACTTTTAGGTCACTCAGATGCCGATGTTTTAACTCATGCGATTGGTGAAAGTATTTTAGGGGCACTTGCACTAGGTGATTTAGGAAAACATTTTCCAGATACAGATCCTAAATATAAAGGTGCTAATAGCCTTGTCTTATTAGGACATATCTATGATATGATGGATGAAATGGGATATCAGATTGGTAATGTAGATGCGACTATTTTGGCTGAAAGACCTAAAATGGCGCCACACATAATTTCTATGCGTACTAATATTTCAAATGTATTACATTGTGATATAGAAGATGTTTCAATTAAGGCTACGCGGGGAGAAAAACTTGGTTTTGTAGGAAATGAAGAAGGTATTGTAAGCCTTAGTGTTTGTATATTGGAGAAAAAAGGATGAGAGTAGTAATTCAAAGGGCAAAGAACGCAAAATGTACAGTAGATGGTCAAATAACAGGTCAAATTGATCATGGATATTGTATTTTTGTAGGATTCAATAATGAAGATACAAATGAAATTATTGATAAAATGATTCATAAGATTTTATTCTTGCGAATTTTTGAAGATGAAAATGGGAAGATGAATAAATCCATTCAAGACGTAGAAGGAAGTATTCTTTCTATTTCTCAATTTACTTTATATGCGGATTGTAAAAAGGGTAACCGCCCAAGTTTTACAAATGCAGGTAAACCAGATTTAGCTACAACATTGTATGATCAATTCAATCAGAAGCTACAAGAACAAGGTATGCATGTTGAAACAGGTATTTTTGGTGCTGATATGAAGATTGAATTATTGAATGATGGTCCAGTAACGATTGTATTGGATTCAAAGGAGTTGTTTTAATGGAAATTATTTATGGAAATGTACTTGCGGATAACATCAAGTCTCAAATGAAACAAAAAATAGATGATATTCGTGCTGAAGGGGCAAGACTACCATTATTAAGTGTTGTACTTGTTGGAAATAATCCGGCAAGTATGTCTTATGTTCGTGGTAAAGAAAAGGCTTGTTCTTCTATTGGGATGCTTCAAAGAACAATTCGTCTAGATGAAAATGTATCACAAAAAGAATTAAGTGATGTGATCATGGGCTTAAATCTAGATTCTGAAGTCGATGGTATTTTAGTGCAAATGCCTTTACCTTCGCATTTAGATGAAACAGCCGCCTTAGAGTTGATTGATCCGCAAAAGGATGTAGATGGCTTACACCCCATGAATGCTGGTTGTTTACTTACGAATCGTCCAGGATTTATTCCTTGTACGCCACAAGGTGTTATGGCCATGTTAGATTCGATTGGATGTAAAGATCTATCAGGTAAACGTGCTGTGGTCTGTGGAAGAAGTAATCTTGTAGGAAAACCGGTTGCATTACTGCTTCAAAATCGTAACGCGACAGTGACAATTGTTCATTCAAAAACGCCGGATATTGAAAAGATTGCTTCACAAGCTGATATTTTGATTGTTGCGATGGGTGTCGCGCAAATGGTCAATGAAAATTGGGTGAAAGAAGGGGCTGTTGTTATTGATGTAGGTATCAATCGTGTCAATGGAAAACTTGTAGGGGATTGTGACTTTGAATCGGTTGCGAAAAAGGCAAGTTATGTAAGTCCAGTGCCAAAAGGTGTTGGTCCAATGACGGTTTGTATGTTATTATCGAATACGCTGGATGCATATCATATGCATATGCAAGGAGAATAATTATGGAATATGGATTAAATGATATTGTAGAAATGAAAAAAGAGCATCCTTGTCATAAGTCCAATGAATGGAAAATTATTCGTATGGGTGCTGATATTCGAATTAAATGTTTAGGTTGTGGAGCCAGTGTTTTAATGCCTAGACAAAAATTTGAAAAGAAATTAAAAAAAGTAATTCGACATGAAGAAGAGTAGAGAGAGGATGTATTGAATTTATGCCATTAACTGCAGGAATTGTTGGTCTTCCTAACGTAGGAAAGTCCACTTTATTTAACGCTATCACAAAATCACAGGTAGAAGCCGCAAACTATCCATTTGCGACAATTCAGCCTAATGTAGGCGTTGTAGAAGTACCAGACTATCGTATTGATCGTTTGGTTGAAATTTTTAATCCGAAAAAGACAATTTATACAACATTTGAATTTACAGATATCGCAGGATTAGTTAAGGGAGCCAGTCAAGGTGAAGGACTTGGTAACCAATTCTTATCAAACATTCGTTTAACAGATGCGATTTGCCACGTAGTTCGTTGTTTTGACAATCCAGATATCACACACGTTGAAAATAGTGTAGATCCAATTCGTGATATTGAAATTATCAATCTAGAATTAACTTTAGCTGATCTTCAGACAATTGAAAATCGTAGAAGTAAGATCGAGCGTAAGGCTAAGACAAACAAGGATAAAGAATCATTGGATGAATTGGCTTTATTAGATCGTCTACAACCAATCTTAGAAGAAGGAAAACCAGCTCGTTCATTAGAGTTGAATGAAGATGAACAAATCTTAATGAAAGGCTATAACTTATTAACAGCTAAACCAATGATTTATGTTGCCAACCTAGATGATGAAGGGATCATGGACCCAGATTCATGTGCTTACTATAACCAAGTAAAAGAATATGCACAAAGCCAAAATAACCAGGTTGTTGCCTTATGTGCGCAAATGGAAGAAGAATTGTCTGGTTTAGATAAAGAAGAAAAAGATGCTTTCTTAGAAGAATTAGGTGTTGAAACATCTGGTTTGGATCAATTGATTCAAAAGGCTTATGCCGTATTGGATTTATGTACATTCTTAACGGCTGGAGAAGATGAATGTCGTGCATGGACATTTAAAAAAGGCATGAAAGCACCAGATTGTGCAGGTGTTATCCACACAGATTTCAAGAAGGGATTTATTCGTGCTGAAGTATATCGTTTTGAAGATATCGATGAATTAGGTAGCGAATTAGCTATTAAAGAAGCAGGACGCTTGCGCCTAGAAGGAAAGGATTATGTCGTGCAAGATGGCGATGTAATGCACTTTAGATTTAATGTTTAATTTATCAAATATTATTTATCTCGTCATTGCCGTTGTTCTTTCCATGTCGATTCATGAAACGGCACATGGACTTGTGTCCTATTGGATGGGAGATCCTACGGCTAAGATGGAAGGTCGATTGAGCTTAAATCCTTTTAAACATGTTGACTGGATTGGACTTGTCTGTCTATTAGTATGTGGATTTGGCTGGGCAAAACCGGTACCCGTGGATGCACGTTACTACAAAGATGCGAAGACAGGAATCATATGGACAAGTTTTGCGGGTCCAATCGCAAACTTTCTATTAAGCTTTATTTGTGTATTCTTATTTTATGCACTCTATAAATTTGCTCCATATTTTATGATGTCTAGTGTAGGATATTTTATATCGAATACATTGACATATACAGGATTGATTTCAACTGGTTTTGGCATTTTTAACTTGATTCCAGTACCACCATTAGATGGCTCAAAAGTATTGTTTTCGTTTTTACCCGACGATAAATACTATAAATTTATTGATGGTGCACCATGGATGAATCTATTATTTATCTTATTGATTTTTTCAGGTTTATTAGATTATCCGTTGGGTATGTTACGTTCAAATATGATTCAATTTTTTGAGATGATCGCAAAGATGATTTTAGGTTTCTAAAGTCATCTTTTTTAAAGCGTTTTCAGAAAAAAACTTCATTTTACAGAAAATTAACATAAATTTAATATTGTTTTGACATTGTTTTTATTGCATAATAAAGACGTCGCGATATGCGTAAAAATTGAAAATTAAATATTCATTTTATAAAGGAGTTCAAGATGGAAATAGTTACAATGGTCTTATCCCTATTAGGAGGCATTGCGTTATTTTTGTTCGGTATGTCATTAATGGGCGATGGACTAAAAAGCGTAGCCGGTAACAAGTTAGAAGCATTCTTGTACAAGATGACAAACACGAGCTTAAAAGGTGTTGCCTTAGGTGCAGGTGTTACTTCTGTTATTCAGTCTAGTAGTGCTACGACAGTAATGGTCATTGGTTTTGTTAACTCAGGTATGATGAAACTAAGACAAGCTATCGGTATTATCATGGGTGCCAATATTGGTACAAGTATTACCGGTTGGATATTGTGTTTATCTTATGTTGGTGGTTCTAGTGGTATCGCAAGCTTATTCTCAACAGCTACGATCACAACTTTGTTTGCGTTTATTGGTATTTGTTTAAAAACATTTGGAAAACGTACTACACATAAAAATGTTGGAAATATCATGCTTGGATTTGCGATTTTAATGACAGGTATGCAACAAATGAGTGGAGCCGTTTCGCCTTTAAGAACAAACGAAACATTTATTAGTATGCTTACAATGTTCTCAAATCCAGTCATGGGTATTCTTGTTGGTATTTTGTTTACAGCTGTTCTACAAAGTGCTAGTGCTGCGATTGGTATCTTGCAGGCACTATCTATGACAGGCTCATTGACATTTGCGGCTGCCTTCCCAATTAACTTAGGTATTGGTATTGGTGCTGCATGTCCTGTATTGATTTCGGCCTTAAGTGCAAATAAGAATGGTAAACGTACCGCATTAGAATATTTGATCAATGACTTATTTGGTATGATTATCTGGTCAATCTTATTCTATGGTTCAAATGTGTTTATGCATTATGGCTTTGTGAATAAAGTTATGTCTCCAGTAAATATCGCATTAATGAATACAGCCATTCGTTGTGGAAATGTTTTAGTATTATTCTGGTTCATTCCTCAAATTGAAAAATTATTAATGCGTATTGTCAAAGACAGTCCTGAAGATTTAGAAGAACAAGCAGACTTTGATTTATTGGAAGAACGTTTGATTCCGTATCCTGCATTGGCGATTGCACAATGTCATCGTGTAATGAATGGCATGGCTAAAAAGGTTCGTAATAACGTGAATCGTTCAATGAACTTGATCAATGAGTTTAGACCTGAAAAATATGATAAGGTACATCGTAAAGAAACTTTGATTGATAAATACGAAGCGCGTTTAGGTTCTTATTTAATGCAGCTGACAAAACAAGCATTAAATACAGAACAAACAAGACAAGCCTCACTATATCTTCATACAATTAGTGACTTTGAAAGAATTGGTGATCACGCTGCAGATATTGCCGAAATGTCAAAGAGTATCAATGAGAATCGTATGGAAATGTCAGAAGCGGCTATGGATGAATTAAACCTTGTTATGGAAGCCGTTCGTGAATCTATGAATATGACATATCATGCGTATCTAGAAGATGATTTAAATTTGGCAAGGCGCGTATCTCCATTAGGAATTGTCATTCGTGGACTTTGTGATGAAATGAAATTGCGTCACGTTGAACGTTTATCACAAGGAAACTGTGGCCTTGAAGAAGGTACAGTATTCAATGATTTATTAAATAGCTTAAACCGTATCGCTACACACTGTGCAAGTAGTATGGTGGCCTTGATTAAGATTCGTGAAAAAGATACAGACATTCATATTCATGATTCCAAAGTATATGCGATCGAAGGTGACGATTATAAAACAACATTGGCTGAATACCGTGAAAAATATGATCTTGGACAAAGAGAAGGTCGTATTGTCAGTATGGAAGATGAGCAAGTGGAATAAAAATGAAATGGCCTGAGAATTTCTCAGGCCTTTGATGTATCTATTAGGATTTTACATTTATCTTGGATTGAAAAAGTATTAAAATAAAGTTCTTCTAAAGGAATCCATCGTTGAATAAAATTATTCAACATATTTGGATTTCTTTTCTTTAGTCTTTCAATTTGTTCTTCTTTGTTTAGAGTTAAAAAAACAGAAAAATCATAATATTTTTGAAGATCTGAATGCATCGAATAAGAGCCTTCAATGACATTGAATGATTTATATGGAATCAAATTAGGAGATTGTATTGACAGAGTTGAACAATTGAATTTACGCAAATTCACATCTTCATGTTTGGATAATGGAATTAAGATCTCTTGTTCAAAACGCTCATGATCTACATTTTCTCCAGGACTTTCTAGCCTTTCCTTTGTCCTTTGATGGGGCTGTAAAAAAAAGTCATCCATTTTAAATACATTGCAGTCATATACTTGTTTTAAAAGGATACCAAGTGTAGTCTTACCTGAAGCACAACGCCCATCAATTGAAAGAATAGAAGGATGTTTGTCGTCGATATATTTGAATAGTTCTAAAAAGGGAACGTATTTTTTATGAATCAAACGATAAGATGGATGGTACATTTGATTGAATGTATTGGAATGATGAATGGCTGGATAGCCTTCTTCTTTCCATTTTATAAGAACATTTTTTGATTCTTCTAAAGAAAATGGAAGTGTATGATTTGAGATAAGTTCTAAAAGAATTTGAATCTTATCTTCAAGCTGTTTTATTCCATTCTTTTCTTGTTGGCTAGATAATATAAATAAAGTACTCAATGTATTTACACTCAATCCATAATTTAAATGTAGACGAACATAGTCTCCATCTAGATATTCAATGGAATTGCATGAATCCATTTGTGTATCGAATTCTTGTTGGATATGTTTTTTTACTGTGTCTTGATCTGAAACTAGGTGTTCACAACCAAAAGTGCTTTGGTATAAAAATTTCATCAAGTCTTCAAGTTCAAGATGAGGATATGTTTTAAATTGATCTAATATATATTCTTTTGTGTTCATAGTAGATATTTTATCATATTCATATTTTCTTATCTATAGATAAAAGTTATAACAGGTGCATATTATTAAATATTATCAATAATCATTAAGAAATGATAAAATGATGACATTGGAGGAAGTTTACTTATGTTGAATATTAAATATGATATTGTAGGATCTTTTTTAAGACCACAAGAAATTAAAGAGGCTCGTGCTAAATTTAATAATAATGAAATCACATATGAACAATTACGTGATGTAGAGGATGAACAAATCGCAAAATTAGTAGCGAAAGAAGTGCAACATGGATTGAAGTTTGTGACGGATGGAGAATTCCGTCGTCGCTGGTGGCATTTAGATTGGTTGAAAGAATTTGATGGTTTTACTACAAAACATTTGGATAAGTTTATTAATGGAAGAAACAATCACATCGAATTAGGTATGATCGAAGGCAAGATTTCTTATGATCCAAATAAAGCACATAAAGAGATGTACGCATGGGATTTCTTGAAGAATGAAGCTAGTAAATATGGTGTAGAGGCAAAGAAATGTATTTCTGGACCAAATATGATTTTGATTGATCATTTCTTGCAACTAGGCATTAAGGATACACCATATTATGGTACGGATATTGAAGCTGTGATTGAAGATATTGGATTGGCATATCAGGCAGCTATTCGTGATTTCTACAATCATGGATGTCGCTACATTCAAATTGATGATACTTCATGGACATATATGATTGATGATACATTTGTATCAAAAGTAGAAGGGTTGGGCTATACAAAAGCACAAGTATTAGATTGGTTTGTGCGTGTAAGTACTAAGGCTTTAGAAAATCGTCCAGAAGATATGCAGATTGCGACACACTTCTGTAAAGGAAACTTCAAAGGAAATCCATTATTCCATGGATTCTATGATACGATCGCAAAATCTGTCGCAAGTATTCCATATGATGGCTATTTTGTAGAATATGATGATGCTCGTAGTGGAACCTTTGATCCATGGGCTGTTTTAAAAGGTACAGACCGCACATTTGTGGCTGGTTTGATTTCTACAAAACGTCCGGAATTAGAGGAGCATGATGCGATTAAAACGCGTTATGAACAAGCTAAAGCCGTAGTCGGTGATAATATTGCGCTTTCTCCACAATGTGGATTTGCCTCTGTTGAAGAAGGTAACTGCATTGATGAAGAAACACAATGGAAGAAAATTGATTTATTGGTATCTTGCCAAGACTTTATTTAAGGGAAATCGTTTGATTTCTCTTTTTTTTCGTCACAAAAAAAAGGAACAATTACTTGTTCCCATAATATGAATTTAAGAATGATTCTTTGAATTCTTTAAATGTACCATCTAAAATAGCTTGTCGAGCTTGTTCAGTTAAACGGATGATGAAACGAAGATTATGTATAGAAGCCAGTTCAAAATATTTGGCGGATTCATTACGATCTTGTGATTTCCATAGTCTTCTTAATTCACCTAATGTAATCTGACTAAGACAAGTCGGACAATCACAACCTTCGTCAATAATTTCATCGCTATCTCTATATTTTGATAGATTGATTGGACCATGCATTGTATATAATCTACCATGTCTTGCCTCTCTTGTAGGAGCTACACAATCAAATGTATCCGCACCATTTTCTGTACCAATTAAAATATCATCTGGATGAGATAATCCTAATAAGTGTCTTGGCTTATTCTCAGGTAATTCTTCATTACACCAAGTTAAAATATCACCAAGTGTTTCTTTAAGGAAAGCTCCACCTAATCCATAGCCATCAAAATCCATCTGCGCATATTTTTTACAAGTTGATCTTCTAAGATCTTCCCAACGACCACCTTGAATGACGCCATATAAAGATTGGTGATACCCTAAATCATCACAATGCTTCTTATGTTCATCAAGACTTCTCTTTGCCCAACGCTCTGTTCTTGCCAAAGATTCAACGTTATATTCGTATGTGTCAGCTAAAGAAGTTAATTCATCATAGGCCATATGAATATCGGCTCCAATGCGACATTGAATTTGCATACTTTCTTCAGGACCAATAAAATCTTCTTGACCTGTAAATGGATCATGAAAGTGTACTCCATCTTCTGTTACGTGGGCCAAGCGCTTTTCTTCTTCGGTATTTTTCATATTGTCTTCGCGTTTCATGCTGACAACTTTTCCACAGCCAGAACCTAAAGACATCACTTGAAATCCACCGGAATCCGTTAAGGTTGGACCGTTCCATTTTGACCATGCGGATAAGCCACCATTTTCTGCAATTTCAGGGGAAATATTTCTTAAATGATAGCCATTACTCAACATGGCTTGGGCATTAATACTTTTTAATTCTTCCATAGAAACAAAGCGAACTTCACCATGTGTTCCAACACACATAAATGCAGGGGTCTTGATGTCTCCATGAGGTGTATGTATAATTCCGGCTCTTCCTAAATGACCAGGAATTCTTTTTTCAATTTCAAAATAAAATTTATTGTCGTTCTTGTATTCCATAAATTCCTCCAACCCATTTATTCTATCATATATTAGCGACGTCTTATATAGAAGATTATGCTAAGTACTGCGATTATACCAGCAACATACCCAATGGATTGAATATTAAGAAGGTTAATGGTTTGCCCTCCAATAAAAGATCCTAATCCAATACCTAGATTAAAGATGCCTGAGAAAATCGACATCGCAACAGAACTTGTATTTTCATTGGTTGCCAACATCGTTTCGGATTGACAAGCTACATTAAATGCAGTAGAACTCATACCCCATACAATACAAATCAACAACAGTGTAATCATGGATGCTGTACTTGGTTTTAACAAGAATAAAACGAGTGTAAGACAGAATAGTGAAGCTAAGATGAATCTCTTTCTATTTTTATTGTAGAAATTTGAGAATAAGATACTTCCACCAATTCCAGCAACTCCAAATAAGGATAAAACTAGCGTGATTGTGTTGTTTGATAAATTTGCGACTTGTGATAAGAAGGGTTCAATATAACTATAGGCTGTATAGTAGGCACTCGCAAATAATAAGGAAATACCGTAAATGGTAATCAGTTGTCTATTTTTTAATAGTGTAGGTAATTGGTTTAAAGAAAAGGCAGAAGTTGTTTCAAGACTGGGAAAGTAGTGTGTTTGAAAAAGTAGAAGAATGATACTGATGATACCTACGATTAGAAATGTGATTCTCCATCCAATCCATAAGCCAATCATTCTTCCAAGTGGTAAACCGGCAATCATGGCAACACTTGTACCTGTCACAATCATACTCATCGCAAACTCACGTTTATCTTCATTGACTAGTTTTACCGCAATGACACTTGCGATAGACCAGAATACAGCGTGAGCACAAGCCACAATCAATCTTCCTATAATTAATATAGGGAAGTTCATAGAAATTGCACTGATGGCTTGTCCTAGTCCAAATAAGAAAAGTGTAACCAGCAATATCTTCTTGTAGTTGTATTTAGAAGCTAAAATCATCAATGGTAAAGAAAGTAACATAACGGCCCAGGAATAGATGGTGATCATAATACCGGCTTGTGTTTGTGTGATAGAAAAGGTTTGGGCAATATCCGTCAAGAGTCCAATGGGCTTGAACCTCTCGTCACTTCAGTGACGAGATTCTTGGGAACAGGTTTCTTTTGAAACCTTTCTTACCAAGCTATCCCCGCAGTTCCTGCGGTTCTTTTTTTATTTTTAGCTAATTAGCTAATATGCCTTGCATCAATATATTGATGGATGCATTTACATCTCTGTCATGATTTGAATGGCATTTTGGGCATGTCCATTCTCTTACATTTAAATCTTTTGTTTCTTCATTCTTATATCCGCAACAATGACAGATCTGACTGCTCGCATAGAATGTGTCTACTTTCTTGATCACTTTTCCATACCACTCGGCTTTATATTCTAGCTGGGTTGTAAACTTTGACCAGGATACATCCGATATAGACTGGGCAAGATTGTGGTTTTTAAGCATATTCTCTACTTTTAAATCTTCGATACAGATAATGTCATATTCTCTAATGATTCTAGTAGATAGTTTGTTGATAAAATCCATTCTTTGATTCGCTATCTTTTCATGAAGTCTTGCAATCTTGATTCTGTTTTTGATCCAGTTGCGGCCGCCCTTTGTTTTTCGTGACTGCTGTCTCTGGAGCTTTTTCAGTTTCTCAATCGACTTCTTCAGATATTTTGGATTTTCCACCCTTTCTCCATTACTCAATATGATAAAATCCTTGATACCTAGATCTATACCTGTCTCATTATATGTCAGTGGAAACAAGACTTCTTCTACATCTGTATAATTTAATGAAACATAATACTTTCCACTTGGTACTTGTGAAACTGTTGCACTCAGTAGTCTTCCTTTTGGTTGTCGTGTTTTCTTTATCTTTACAAGACCAATCTTAGGAAGTTTGACCTTATTGTCTAATAATTCAATATTTCCTCTTGTATACTTTGTTGTATATGAATAACGATGTGTCTTCTTCGATTTGAATCTAGGATATTCAGCTTTTTTCTTAAAGAAATTTATATATGCCGTATCCAGATTCTTTACACTTGACTGTAGAGCCACGGAATCCACTTCCTTAAGCCATTCATATTCTTTCTTTAAAGAAACTAGATCCTTAGCACATGCCGTATAGTTTAAAGTGATTCCATCTTTTTCATAGGCATCCCTACGCTTTGCCAGATAATGATTATATACAAAACGAGTACAGCCAAAAGTCTTGGCTAGTAATATTCTTTGTTCCCTATTTGGATAGATACGATACTTGAATGCCTTTTCCATGATGATTTCTCCTCTTATTGATTCGCTATTTTCTTTTTTGACTTCTTATATAATCTATAATCTGTTCTTCTGTATTTTCAGAAACTGTAGCTACAAAATAAGAAGGATTCCATAGATGTCCACCCCATAATTTGGATCTTAGATCATCCCCAAACTCTTTCATTAAGAGTCTGGCCGATACACCCTTCATAGCTTTTATAATATTTGGAATGTAATGTTGCGGCGTACAATTGATCAGCATATGGATATGATCTTCCTCCATATTCATTTCTAGGATTTGAAAACCATTATCCTTTGAAATCTGAATCAGCAGCTCTTTTAATCTTATTGCAACCTGTCCATTCAAAACATCACGACGATACTTTACGCACCATACGATATGATACTGTATAGAATAGACATAACCTCTACCTTTAACAACTTCCATATGTTTTTTCCTCATCTATATTATAACATATGTATATATTTAAAGCATTATATTTATCATTTATTTTTAAATTATTTATCTAACATCTGCACATCTAATTCATCTCATGACTAAAGTCATGAGTGTTCTTAGATTGAGTTATAAATTCAGAGGTGTTAAAAATAAATGCAGCTATCGTCATACCTATAAGTGGCATCCATTGTTTCTTATTCATAAAAATCATCCTTTCAAAAACGCAATTTATTTTACCACAACTCTTGTTGAAAACCCCATTTTTTCTTTCTATAATATATATCGGTGATAAAAAATGAAAAAAACAATTTGGATAGCAACGAGCAATGCTCATAAAGTCGAAGAGTTTCAGACGATGTTGAAGGATTGCGAAGTTAAATGCTTAAAAGATCTAGATCATAAGATTGATATTGTAGAAGATGGTACAACATTTGAAGAGAATGCGCTCATTAAAGCTCGTACTTTATTTAATGAACTTCATGAACCTGTGATCAGTGATGATTCTGGTTTAGAAGTAGATGCGATGGATAAGAAGCCAGGTGTTTATTCGGCTCGCTTTTTAGGTGAAGATACAAGCTATGATATCAAGAATCAATATATTATAGATCAGGTAAAAGGAAAAATGCGTACGGCTCGTTATGTGTGTGTCATTGCCTATATTGATGAAGAAGGAAAAGAACATGTATATCGTGGTGAGTGTGAAGGTTTGATTCATGATGAAATGGTTGGAACAAATGGTTTTGGATATGATCCAATCTTCTATTATCCTGAATTTAAGACAACACTTGCCAATGTGAGTGAAGAAAAGAAAAACAGTGTATCTCATAGAGGGGTTGCACTTGAGAAATTTTTAAAAGATTGGAGTAAATAATATGTTGCATGTAGTATTGTATGAACCTGAGATTCCTCAGAATACAGGAAATATCATTCGAACTTGTATGGCTACAGGTTCACGTTTACATTTAATTGAACCGTTGGGTTTTTCTTTGGATGAAAAACATTTGCGTCGTTCAGGAATGGATTATATTAAGGATGCGGATATTCATATTCATAAAGATTGGGATGCGTTTGTGGCTGAAAATCCAAGTGAACACTATTACTTTATGACTCGTTATGGAAAAAAAGCACCGAGTGAATTTGATTTTACTAAAGAAGAAGGCGATGTTTATTTGGTTCTTGGAAAAGAAAGTACGGGAGTTGATAAAAAAATCCTTCAACATCATTTAGATACTTGTATGCGTTTGCCTATGGTCGCAAATGCGAGAAGTTTGAATTTGTCCAATTGTGCTGCCATTATCGTTTATGAAGTACTACGCCAACTTGATTATCCAGGACTTAGTACACATGAAGAACTTAAGGGAGAGGATTGGCTTGAAAATCTTAAAGTCGATTGATCATTATGTAGATTCGTTTGAAAAGCGAATCTTTATTTTTATCATATTTATAACCATTTATTGGTTATGGCAGAATATTTGGCAGTTAATATTATTTTCTAAATTATTTTTTATAACTGATTATGAAAGTTTGTTCAATTTGCAGGCACATCTATCCAATTATGAATCGAGTGTTTTGATTCGTATTCTTTATTATGTGATTTCAAATCCATCATTGAATATTGCTGGTGTTGTTAGTTGTATAAAACTGATAGACATAATGGGGATTGTGGGATTGTTGATTTTAGCTCAAAAATATCGAATTATCATGATTTTAAATGGGTTTAAATACATTTGGTGTACTATTTGGATTGTAAAAGGTATGAATTCTGCAAGTGTATATTTGGTAATAAATTGCTTAAAATGGCTTTCAATAGGCGGATTTATACTTGTTGGTATAGTGATGCTTCTATGGCTTGTTGGCTTAGTAAGAATGATAGTGAATCAGGACGAGTTTGTCCATGATTTGTAGACAACACTATACATTTTATAAGTTATGTACAATTTTTTACAAAATCACATAATTTACCACAATTCATATTGAGGTGCTTTATATAAAGGTTATTAAGAAAAAATTAAGAATTGAATTACTAAAAAGTGCAAACGATTTTTTGGCGAAAATTTGCAACAAAATTTAAATCTTGTTAAACTTCAGGTGTTGTAACGAAGAGGTGATATGATGAATTTTATCGAAAAGCACAGTAAAATTTTAGCCGTAAGCCTATGTTTATTGACTTCTGGACCAATTGTTTCGACAATGTATGCCAAAGAAGTTCAACCAGGATGGCATGGTGAAGGCGCAGATCGTTATTATGTTTTAAAATCAAATCGTCAGACAGCTACTGGTTTAACAAAAATCGATAAGGAACTTTATTATTTCAATAATAAAGGAGAAATGCAGTTTGGATGGCAGACTGTTTCAGATGAAACTTACTATTTCCAACAAGACGGAACTGCTGCAACAGGTTCTGTGACAATTCAGGGTAGTGAGTATAATTTCCAAAAAGAAGGTGTCCTTCTTCATGGTTGGAGTAATGATGGTAAATCATACTACGATGAAAAAGGAAACAAAACTTCAACAAACTGGGTTGAAGAAAATGGTTCAAAATATTATTTTGATGCCGATGGAAATTGTGTAACAGGATGGCAGGAAATCGATGGCCAGAAGTATTTCTTTGGTGAAGATGGAAAGATGGCTACAGGTCAATTTGATGTAGACGGAAAAACATATTTCACTCAAGAAGACGGTACATTCCGTACAGGATGGCAAGAGATCAACGGTCAAAAATTGTATTATGCAGAAAACGGTGAAGTAACTAAGAATCAAATTGTTGAAATCGAAGGTACTAAATATGCATTCGATGAAAATGGTGATTTGATTAAAAATGCCGAAAAAGATGGATATAAGATTGATGAAAATGGTGTTGCGACCGAAGTAACCCCTTCTGAGGAAACAACTCCAACTCAAGATACAACGACTCAAGCTCAGGCTCCAGCACAAACAACTACTCAAAGTGCTCCAGCTCAAAGCACAGCAACTACAACAACTACAACACAAGCTCCAGCACAGACATCGACTCCTAGTGCTCCAGCTAATAATTATGTAGCTCCAACCCCAAGTGTTAACAGCTCAGCAATCGCTTCTGCTGCATTAGCACAAGTAGGAACTACTCAAGATTGTACAATGTTAGTAACAAACGCTTTGAGAGCTGTAGGAATTAATTTCCACGGTTGGCCAGAAAATTATTTGAGTCTTGGTACAATCACATCAAGTCCAGTTGCAGGTGACATTATTGTTTATTCAGGACATGTTGCCATTTATATCGGAAACGGACAAGCAGTTCATGGTGGATGGAACGGAAGCCAGACTGTTGTAACAAGTGTTTCTTGTGATAAGGCATTAATTGGATACGTTCACGTAGGCTAGATTGAATTCTAGCCTTTTTTTTATTTTTTGTGGTAGAATTAATAATATATTTTCAAGGAGGTTTACGTATGAACTATATACAAACGCAGAAATTTAGTGATGTTTATGTTTCTTGTAAAACCATGATGCCTTTTCATCGAAATACAATCAGTGCCTTAAACGTGCTTGTGTATATGATGAAGGCGAAAACGCAGAAAATGAATTCGAAACAAAAATTAGCTTCTACCTTAAATCGTGCTTATGGAACAAAGGTGTCTTATGGTTTAACATCTTATGGAGATCTTGTTCAACTCGATGTTCGTTTTCAGTTTGTCCGTCCAGACTGGATTGAAGATAAAAGTTATATAGATAAAATTAAAGAGATTATGGATGAAGTTCTGTTTCATTCTGTATTGGATGAGGAAAACTTTAAGGAATCTGTGTATTTATTAAAAAATAGATTATTGGCACAAATGGATGATCCTGCTAATTTATCATGTATGTATGCCTTTGAGATGGCACATGATAAACATTCAATTTCAATTCCAGTGCAGGGAAGTTTAAAAGATTTAGAGACACTTACTTTAGATGATGTGAAAAAAGTCTATACCCTATATATGGATATGGCAAAACACTTCTATATCTGTGGTTATGTAACGGATGAATTGTATGATTATATTGATAGTTTAGATTCACATTGTGCTTTTATATCAGAAAGAACATTGCTTCCTGTAGTAGAAACAAGCTATAAAACGTTTGAAAAGGATATTGCGCAAACTTGTATTTCGCAAGTCTATTCGACAGGTGTTGATATTTCAAGTTCGGATTATGAGGCTGAACTAATTTTAAATAGTATTTTGGGGCAAAGCCAGAAGAATTTAATGTTTGATGAAATTCGTGAAAAGAATAGTCTTTGTTATTCTATAAGCTCTTCTATTATTCGCTTTGATGGAGCTTTATTAATTCATACGGGTGTGAATCGTAAGGATGTCACAAAAGTATTAAATTTGATAGAAACACAAATAGATCGATTATTGAATATGGATTATGATGATCGATATTTAGAAATCGCAAAGATGGACTATAAGGACCGTATTATTAGTGGATTAGATCAAGCTCAATCTTTGATTGCGCAAGCTTTTTTAGATGATCTTTTACATCGCCAGCTCATGCCTGAGCAAAGAATTGAGAGAATTATGAAGGTGACAAAGGAAGATATTTCACGTGTTGCCTTACGATTGAATTTGGCTTCAGTGGCCATTGTTGCGGAGAAAGAAAATGAATTATAATTTGGATATTAAAAAAGAAACATTGTCAAATGGTTTACAGGTGATTCTTGTTCATAAACCAGATTATCAAAAATCACTATTTCTTTTAGGAGCTAAAGTAGGTGGATTTGATATTGATCAAAGAGTAGATGGGCAAGTGATTAGACATAAGAGTGGAATTGCACATTATTTAGAGCATCAAATGTTTTATTTGGATGGAGAAGATGTAAGTGATTTATTTGCGAACTTACAGTGTTCTACAAATGCATATACGTCTTATACAGAAACGGCATTTTATTTTTCGACTACGGCGGATGTGAAAAAGCCATTAAAACTTTTATTAGATTTTGTCGAAAATTTAGATGTGACAAATGAAACGATTGAAAAAGAAAAGGGGATTATTCTTAGTGAATATGATATGTATCAACAATCGCCTGAACAACGTCTTTTTAAAGAAACTTTGATTTCTTTATTTCAATATCATCCAATGAAAGTGGATGTACTCGGTTCAAAAGAAGATATTCAAGATATGAGCATGGAGGATTTAAAACAATTTTATGCATTAAATTATGATCCTAGTAAATTGTGTCTTGTGGGTGTAACTGGAAAAGATACAAATGAAATCATGGATTGGATCAAGGAATGTCAAAAAGATGTGTTGAGTAAGTTAAATAAAAAGATTGAGCGTGTCTTTAAAAAAGAACCAAAGGATGTAAATCGCAAAGAGTATGTCGATCATATGGATATTCATCAGCCATTTGTATGTGTTGGCTATAAGATGGATGCTTGCAAGACAAAGGCAGAAGCATTCGAAAAAGATTTTGCAGTGAATATGTGGTTAGATTCTATTATGGGTCCTTTAAATCCTAAATTTCAGGAATGGCTAGATCAAAGAATCTTTACACAGTTTGTAGGCGCAGAAGCGGACTTTACTTTGGATCATAGTTATATCTTGTTTTATGCTCAAACAGTAAATCCAAATGCCTTTATTGAACTTGTAAACAAACTTGTAGAGAATAAGTCGATTTCTGATGAAGACTATCAGTCGTTGCATGCACAGGCAATCGCAAATAATTTGCGTGGCTTAGATCATTTTGATGGCTTGGCCAATGATTTACTTCGAAGTCACTTTGAGGAGTATGACTATATTGAAAATTTAAATAGCATTCAAAATATGAAAATTGAGCAGGTACATGCCTATATCAAGGATTTGGATTTCTCACATTCTTGTGTGACAAAAATTCTTCCGAATGACTCTATCTGATCTAATTTGTGTTTTTTTTAGCGAATTAGAGGGGAAAAGCGCATGTAAAACGCATAAAAAGACGACCTATAGATAAGATAGGTCGTTTGTTTTATATGTGGCATATTTGTAGAATACCATTGAAGAAGGATGGTGATAAATATGGTGGTCAGAATTGAAGGAGGATAATCAATTATGAATGCGTTTAGTATCGTAGGAAAAATTACGGACATGCCAGTGTTAAAGGAAACGAGCAATGGGTTAAAGACTTGTGAGCTTCCGATTCGAGTGCAGCGTAATTTTCCAAATTCAGAAGGTGTTTATGAAAGTGATGATGTGGTCGTTGAAGTATGGCGAGGTCTTGCAGAAACTGTAAGTGCTTCGTGTAAGATTGGAGATTATGTAGGAATCAATGGTCGTATTCATTCGCGTAAATACCAGAAAGATGACAGGATATATCTAAACTATGGCTTTGTAGCTGAAAAAGTTGATTTTCTACGTTGATCAACAGATAAAATACATGAATTAAGAAAACACATCCACAAAAAAAGAAGCGATTGATTCGCTTCTTTCTTGTTCTATGCCTAAGATTAACGGTTGTAGAATTCTACTACTAACAATTCGTTGATTTCTTGAGCTGTGAATAGTTCTTTACGTTCTGGGTAACGAACATAAGTACCTTTCTTAGCATCTTTGTTTACTTCAACAAAATCAACAGTTGCTGTTGCAGCTTCTAAAGCTTCGTTGATTACGCTTAAGTTTTTAGCGCGTTCACGAATTTCGATAACTTGTCCTGGTTTTACTTGGAAACTAGGGATATCTACTTTTTTACCATCTACTAATACGTGTCCGTGGTTTACTAACTGACGGCTAGCACGACGAGTACGTGCAAATCCCATACGATAAACGATGTTATCTAAACGAGATTCCAACATTACTAAGAAGTTTTCACCAGCAGAACCAGCTTTTTTACTTGCTTTTAAGTAAGTGTTGTAGAATTGTTTTTCGCTTAATTGGTAAGTGTGACGAATTCTTTGTTTTTCCTGTAATTGGATACCGTAGTTTGTTAATTTTGGACGACGAGCATTTCCGTGTTGTCCTGGAATTGTGTTACGACGAGTTAATTCTTCACCAGTTTCTAATACTGAGAATCCAAGACGGCGTGACTTCTTCCAAACGCTTCCTGTGTTTCTTGACATAATTTTTCCTCCTATTGTTTTATATCATCCACAAAACAATAACAGTACAAATCTTTAAAGGCTGTGTTGACAATGATACTTTCCGCTATCAGCTATTAGCTTACTCATATCGCTAAACAAGGCTGCAACGCATATCCTTTAACTTTGTATGCTGCTATCAATTTATGCTTATGTATCATATCAAAGAACATTAATAAAATCAAGAAAATGATGCAATGATTTTGAAGTTTTGCTATAATAAGAATGGTTTGCAAGGAGGTACCACTATGGATAGTGTTTTGAATTTCTTTCGATCAGTTTACGCGTTCATTCGAAATCAACTTTCTGTGACTGTAATCATCTATCTTTGTATAGCAATTCTAGTCTTGATCTTGATTTGGATCATTATGCGTATGATCAAACGTAAAAAGGCGTCGAAACGACTTTCTGATCTTGAAATCGAAATGAATGAAATTCGTAACAATTCCTTGGCCTACAAATTCAACAAAGCATCGGCATTCGCAAGAGTGAATGATGATATCATGGATAAAGTGAAAAACTTGACTCCAAAATATGATACTTGTCAAAAAAACTTAAGTGCTTGTGATGATTTGTTTAATGAAGCAGATGATTATGTTTCTAGACATCGTCTTCGTAAATCTATGCGAGCTATGGACGATTTAGAAACTATGATGGATGAGACAAAAGAAAGAATTCGTATTGTTACTCAGTCATTAGATCACATCTTGGCTCGTGAAACAGAGGTTCGTGAATCGGCAAATGCTTTAAAAGAGCGTTTCCGTAATGTGAAAACTGTTTACCAAGATAATCGTTCTTCATTCTATGGATCTGTTAATTATGTAGATTCATGTTTAGAGGAAATTGAAAATGAATTCTCTAATTTTGAAGAGTGGATGTTTGCTTCAGAATTTAACAAGGCAAAGGAAGAACAAGAAAAAATCTCAAAAATGGTGGATGAGATTAGCTCTAAAATTGCAGCCTTCCCTGGACTCTATGAAAAGGCCAAAAATGTATTGCCTCGTGCAATTAACGAAGTTCGTTTGCACATTAAGGAATTACAGGAAAAAGATATCGACTTATCTTATTTAGAACCAGAAGAAAAATTAACAACCATTCAAAGTGCTTTGTCTAGTTCAATTGATCAATTGGATGCAGGTGAATTTGAAATGGCACAGGAAAACTTGGAAATCATTGGAGATCACATTCTAGCATTACAAGATGATGTTACGAATGAAAAAGAGGCTTATGATGAAATCCATGTGAGTCTTCAATCTAATTTAGATCTTGTTAATGTCATTGGTCAGGAACTTGAGGAAATCATGGCGCTTTATGCCAATATTAAAGATCGTTTTGGTCTAGAAGATTGGACACACCGCTTCTCTTTGGCACAAATCCAAATGGAAGATTTATCAAATCGTCGTGATGAAATTCAAAAAGAATTGAAACAAAATCAACGTCCTAGCGTAGATGTAGTTCATGGTTATCGTAAATTTTCAGAAGATGTTAATGAATTCCACGATCAAGTCAAGGATATGAAAGAGATGTTAGTGGGAGCAAGCAGTGATGAATCACGTGCTAAAAAACAATTGACAAAATTACAATTGATTTTAAATGAAGTACGTTTAAATACAGTAACACGTCATTTACCTAGTATCTCATCTCAATTTTCTGCAGATTTAAAAGAAGGCGAACGCTTGATTCAACGTGTTCGTGTAGTGTTGGATCACTCACCATTAGATGTACAAACATTAAATGCAGATTTGCAGGATGCCATCGACTTTGTATATAAGTTATACAATAACGCAAACAATTTAGTCGGTGTTGCCGTTATGGTAGAAAATGCGATTGTGTTTGGTAACCGTTTCCGTAGTACGCATGCACAAATGGATTCGGATTTAACTCGTGCTGAGTTATGTTTCCAAAATGGAGAATATACTCGTGCACTTAAGATTGCGATTCAAGCAATCGAAAACATGCACCCAGGAATTTATGAGAAGTTAGTAGCTCAAAAAGATCCTGCTGTCATGAACCAGGTGCAGTAATGATTTATTTTGATAATGCTTCGACAACCTCTGTACGCACAGAGGTTCGTCGTGTTTATGGGCAAATGTTAGAAACTTGTTATGGCAACCCAGATAGTTTGCATGCGGCTGGTCGCCAGGCAAGTTCGCTCATGGAAAAGAGTCGATCAAATATTGCTTCTATGCTTCATGTAGATTCAAGTGAAATTATCTTCACTTCAGCGGCTAGTGAATCAAACACTTTAGCTATTGTAGGCTATGCCTTGGCCAATGAGCATAGAGGTCATCATGTACTCACAAGCAATGTCGAGCATTCGAGTGTTCGTCATGCGATGGAGTTTTTAAAGCGTTTTGGATTTGAAGTCGAATTTCTTCCAATTAATGAAGAAGGAATTGTTACGCCAGAATGCTTAAAATCGCATATGCGTAAAGATACGATTTTAGTATCGGTTATGCATGTGAATAATGAAATGGGAGCTATCAATCCTATTTTAGAACTAGAAAAAATTGTACATCAGAATCCTACATGCGTTTTCCATGTGGATTGTGTACAGAGTTTTTCGAAAATTGATATTCCTTTTGAAAAACTAGATATGGCTACGATCTCTGCACATAAGATTCATGGTCTAAAGGGAAGTGCCATTTTAATGAAGAAAAAGAAGATTCAACTTGTTCCAATCATCCAAGGTGGTCAACAGGAACAAGGACTTCGTGGTGGAACAGAAAATGCACCGGCTAATATTGTTTTGGCAAAGACAATTCGTTTGGCTTTAGAAGAACAATCTAGTGCTTATGATCATGTTTTAAAGATCAATCAATATTTGCGTGAAGAACTAGCGAAGATCGAAGGTGCACATGTACATTCGCCTTTAAGTGCGATTCCTTATATTCTTAATATTTCATTTGATCAAATCACAAGTGAAGTCTTATTGAATGCTTTAGATCAAAAGGGAATTTGTGTTTCCGCAAAAAGTACTTGTTCATCACAAAATACGAATGCTTCTGAAGTGTTATTGGCTATGCACAAGTCAGAATTTGATGCGACACATGGAATTCGTTTATCTTTTTCTTATGAGAATACTTTGGAAGAAGCAAAATATTTTATAAAAACATGTAAGGAGATTATAGAGAATTATGGCTTATCGTTATAATCATATCTTAATTCGTTATGGCGAATTGAGTTTAAAAGGAAAAAACCGTAACAACTTTATTAAGGCACTTTATGACAATGTTCGTAAGGCTTTAAAAGCATTCCCAACATTAGAATTTGAAAAGCAACATGACCGTATGTATATTTATCTTCATGATGAAGATTCTAAGCAGGTTAGTGATATTTTAGCTAAAGTTTTTGGAATTTCATCTTTCTCATTGGCTATTAAGGTGGAACCTGATTTAGATCAAATCATTGATGCATGTTATGAATCTTTAGATTTAACAACACCAAAAACATTTAAGGTGGCTGCGCGTCGTAGTGATAAATTATTCCCTTATATTTCGGATGAAATTAATCGTAAGGTAGCCACTAAAATTTTAAAGAACAGTGACTGGAAAGTGGATGTTCATAATCCGGATGTTAAAATTGTTGTTGAAGTTCACCAAAATGCAGCTTACATTATGACAGATCGTATTCAAGGTGCTGGTGGATATCCAGTGGGTGTTGGTGGAAAGGCCATGGTTTTATTAAGTGGCGGAATTGATTCTCCAGTTGCCTGCTACTTAATGATGAAACGCGGTGTACACATTGAATGTATTCACTATGCTTCACCTCCATATACTTCACAAAATGCCCAAGAAAAAGTGATGGAACTCGCAAGACTTGTATCTGGTTATCAGGGAGATGTTTTAGTTCATGTTGTTCCATTTACAGATCTTCAATTAGCTATTTATCAAAATGCGGATGAAAGTTATGCGATCACATTGATGCGTCGTATGATGATGCGTATTGCGACAGGTCTAGCTAAGAAAAGACATGCCCAAGCCATCGCAACAGGTGAATCCATTGGTCAGGTTGCTAGTCAAACTTTAGAGAGCATGCTTGCGATCAATGATGTCACAAATATGCCGATTATTCGTCCAGTTGTTTGTATGGATAAAGTTGAAATTATTGATCTATCTAAAAAGATTGGAACATATGAAACAAGTATTCTTCCTTATGAAGATTGTTGTACGATTTTTACACCAAAGAATCCAGTTACGAAACCTCGTGTGGATAAGTGTGAAAAATATGAGGCAAAATGGGATTTTGACAAGATGGTACAAGATTGTATAGATAATACAGAAGATATTTGGGTACATCCAGTTAAGGTTGAAGAAGATTTATTCTAAGAGAAGTGAAATATAGCGCTTCTCTTTTTCTTTTATGTTATAATCTTTTTATGTTGATATGTCCGGTGTGTAAAAAGAAACTAATAAAAGAAAATAAAACATTTCGATGCGAAAATAATCATTCTTTTGATTGTGCCAAACAAGGCTATGTGAACTTATCTCGCAAACAAACAAAGAATCATGGGGACAATGCTTTAATGGTTAAAGCGCGTACGGATTTTTTGGAAAAAGATTATTATAATTTTATGCGTCAATATGTAAAGGAAAAAGCTAAGGGATCTATTTATTTGGATGCTGGCTGTGGTCAGGGTTACTATACAAAAGAGATAGGGGCAAACTTTGAACATAGTTATGGTATCGATTTGAGTAAGGAAGCCATTCTTCATGCGTCTAAACAAGATAAACATACGCAATATATTGTGGGGAGTTTATTTGATATGCCTTTTTTAGATGAGAGCATAGATAGTGTTACAAGTATTTTTGTGCCTTTAGGCCAAGATGAAATCTATCGCATTCTAAAAGAAAATGGATACTGGATCGTAGTGGGTCCGGGTCCTAAGCATTGTTTTGAATTAAAAGAAGTATTGTATGACACACCCTACGAGAATGAAATGCCAGAAATACAAGAACAATATGAGTTGGTGAGTCAAGAAATCATTCGAGAAACGAAAATGGTTGATGATGTATGGTCTTTACTGGAAATGACACCATATCGATATAAAACGAGTCAAGCTGGACTTGATCGTGTAAAACAATTAGAAAGGTTAGAGGTTACGTTTGAGTTTGTCGTAACTGTGTATAAAAAATATGAAAACAACAGTAAAAAAATGGGGAATTAATGGTGAGGGAATTGCGTTCCATGAAGGAAAGCCAGTATTTATTGAAAATGCCATTCCAGAAGAAGTCATTGAATTTGATATCAAAAGTGATGAAGGTACTTATTTAGTTGGAGAATTAACTCGTTTAGTTGAGCAGAGTTCAAAGCGTCGCTATCCACTTTGTCCAATTTGGAAAGAGTGTGGTGGATGTGCTTTGATGCACGTAAAGTATCCTGCACAATGCAAAATGAAAGAGGGTAATTTAAAGGAGACGCTAATTAAGTATGCGGATTATAATGGTCGTATTTTACCAATTATAAAAAATCCTGAACCATTGTCATATCGTAATAGCTGCAAACTTCCTTTTGGTGAAGAATATGGTGAGCTATATACAGGAATGTATGAGCGTGATACAAATCATTTCCAAAAGATGGAAAGGTGTTATGTGCATTCTAAATTATTAGAACAAACGCGCCAAGAAGTTTTAAAAATCATGAATGAACATCATTTAAAGATGTATGATGATAAAAAGAAAACGGGTTATCGTACATTGGTCATGAAGGAATTTGATTCAAAGATTCAAATTATTTTTGTGACAGGAAAAGAAGAACTTAGTGAAGAATTTATTCATGATATTACACAGTTAGAGGGTGTTGTATCCATTTGGCAAAGTGTAAAAACAGAAACAAAGCGTGAAGTATTTGGAGATATGCGTTTTATTTGGGGAGAAGAGAAGATGCATCTTCAATTAGAAGATATTCAATTGTCTTTACTTCCTAGATCTTTCTTCCAGTTAAACACGAAACAATCCATTAATCTTTATAATGTAGTTAAGGATTGGATGCCAAGATCAAAGACAACTGTCGAAGCTTATAGTGGTATCGGTGCCATCAGTTTATTTGTGAAAGATAAGGCTGAAGAAATTATTGGTGTTGAATCCATTCAGGATGCGGTTGATAATGCCAATGAAAATGCGATGTTGAATCATGCCGATAATGTATCTTTTATTTGTGAAGATGCGGGTAGTGCACTAGCGCATTTAGTACAAGAAAAAGATGTGGATACATTGATTGTGGATCCTCCTCGTTCTGGTTTGGATGATACGATGAAGGAAACAATTTTAAAATCAAAGATCAAAACTATGATTTATGTTTCTTGTAACCCAGCTACTTTGGCAAAAGATTTGGGTGTATTAAAGAAAGAATATCGTATTGTCAAAATTCAACCAGTCGATATATTTAGTCAAACACCACATGTAGAAAGTGTAACACTACTTGTTCGTAATGATGACTATAAACCAAGACGTCGTTTTGATGATAAAAAAGATCGTGACTACAAACCTAGACGTCGATTTGATGATAAAAAAGATGGTGACTTCAAACCTAGACGCAGATTCGATGATGATAAGCCAAAAAGAAGATTTGATGATAAAAAAGATGGCGACTTCAAACCTAGACGTAGATTCGATGATGATAAACCAAGAAGAAGAGATGGAGACTTCAAACCAAGACGTCGCTTTGATGATAAAAAAGATGGTGAATTCAAGCCAAGACGTCGTTTTGATGATGATCGTAAACCAAAGCGCTTTTCAGACGACAAACCAAATCGTAGATACGGAAAATAAACATGTAAGGATTTCAGATTGACTGAAGTCCTTTTCTTATGTGTGCCGGGCATGGCATGAGTTCAGTTGGAGATAAACCAACCACAGGTAGTTACCGCCAAGTGTAGTGAACCACAAGCCGTTGACAGTGATGTCATGGGTGGAGGAAGTGGTGTAGCGATTCTTTCGAGCGTACGCAGAGAAACTTGATGAGGCTAAATGGTGGATGAGATTGCATAGCAAATCGAAGTCCAAAAGGTAAACGTAAAACCAAGACAGTAAATCAAGACGTTGTGAAAGAAATAGGACCCATGTCTTACCCCGGGAGGTCTCATGGACAAGGAATTCTAGTAAACTTTAAAATCAGTGATAGTACCCTTGTAGCGAAAAAGGTTAACCATGAGAATTCAGATGAAGTCATAGTAGGTAGCAATACTGAAGGACTGAAACGTTTATAGAGTGCAAATCTCTATTAGCAATGTTTGGATAGTCCGAATATGAAAATAGCCTAGAACTATGAATCGTAATCATAGATGGTAAAGATAATTGGGATGTTTCCAAATAAATTTACAAATAGAAGGAGGAGCAGCAAATGGAATTGATTGAAAAGATTTTATGTGAAGAGAATCTACAGAAAGCAATCCGAAAGGTCAAGAAGAACAAAGGTGCACCAGGAGTGGATAAAATGACTGTGCAAGAGGTCGAAGAATGGTTTAATCAATATAAGGAAGAATTGATTTCCAAAATTTTGAACAAACAATATAAACCTATGCCAGTCAAAAGAGTCTATATTCCTAAGCCAAATGGCAAACAAAGACCATTGAGTATACCTACAGTTGTAGACCGAGTAATCCAACAAGCTATGTTACAGGTGCTAAATGAAATCTATGAGCCAGTATTTAGTGAGCACAGTTATGGCTTTAGGCCAAATCGTAGTGCGCATATGGCGATGGAGGAAGTACTTGGATATTTAAATGACGGATATGAATGGATTGTTGACCTAGATATTGAGAAATTCTTCGACACAGTAAATCATGATAAATTAATTTCAATCTTAAGAGAGCGTGTCAATGATAGTAAAACATTACATTTGATACGAGCTTATCTACAAGCAGGAGTTTTGGACAAAGGACTTGTAAGAAGTTCGACGGTTGGAACACCACAAGGAGGTCCAATTAGTGTAATTCTTTCAAACATCTATTTAGACAAGTTTGACAAAGAATTAGAATCTAGAAATCTTTGCTTCTCTAGGTACGCCGACGACTGTGTCATTTTCGTTAAAAGCGAGATGAGTGCAAATCGTGTAATGAAATCAGTGACATCGTGGCTAGAAAGAAAACTATTCTTGAAGGTTAGTGCAACAAAGACTAAGGTAGTTAGGCCAACTAAAGGTCAATTTCTTGGTTTTACATTTTATAAGAATAGTGACGTGTGGAAATGTTGTCCTACTAAAGATAGGAAGAAACGTCTATACTCAAATATTCAAAAATGGATGGAAAGAAAACGTGCAGTTTCAAGACCTCTATCAGTTACATTTGAAAAACTGAATCAAATGGTCAGAGGTTGGATACAATACTTTAAAATCTCAAGTATCAAAGGGTTCTTGGATAAATTTGGCCAGTGGTTGAGACATAAAGTTAGGTGTATTATCATTAAACAATGGAAAAGACCGTTACGCATTTACAAGAATCTTATGAAACTAAATAAAGCATGCAGAAGTAATTTTACCCATGAAGATATATTTAAATGTGCTAACTCTAGACTCGGATGGTACAGGAGAAGTTGTGGAGATATTGTGAACTTTCTTCTTTCTCCTACTGTTCTAGGCGTAGAAAAAGGAGATAGACCTGGTCTGGTCAATCCCCTTGATTACTATCTTGAGATTTTGTGATTCTTTTTAGAATCGATATAAATGTAGAGCCGTATACGAGACCCGTACGTACGGTTCAACGGGAGGGGCGATAATTTTATTTTATCCCTCTACCCTATT
>NZ_CAKVMR010000017.1 GCF_934772795.1 uncultured Holdemanella sp. | reverse complement strand
CCTGTGTTTTAAGCAGTAATCTGAAAAAGGAAACGCTGGTAGAAAGAATAAGGTATCAGGGATAGCAAGTATTGCTGAGATATTCTCAGTATCATAACAGGAATTAAAAGCACTTAGCTTCAAAAAGTTTTGTACTTTTGACAAAATGCAACCGATTTTTCATCTATTATAATAAATTTGATTAAGCAGCCTCTGTGTAATGAAGCATACGTGGATTGTATTCTGCAAATATTGTTCCCATCGTATCCCATCTCCTTATCATTTAATCAATCATTAGTAGCAAAAATTAAGAAGCATTTCAATCAGTCCACCATGTCACTTTTATTTTATGTTATACTGTTTTTATATAATTTATTTGCCCTTGTAATTGCTCTTATCAGAGTTCATAAACACTGATGGGACGATATAACACAAGGGAAAAATAAGGAAAAGCTCACCTGCAACAAATCCAGTGCTTTCAAGGGTTTGCGGAAAATTCAATAACAAAATATAACAGTTATTAAATCTCTTAAAACAGGTGAAATCTCAATCAGAATTAGTCACAATAAAAAGCGTAATTATCAATATTGTATATCAGCAAGAAGGGGAAACAGAGTGGTGAGCAGACAAATATTAAAAAAAGAACATATCATTACAGATAGGTTGATATTAGGACCTTATCGTAAAGAAGACAGAGAGCGTCTCAAAGAAATGATGCAAAATCCAAAGATTACGGCAACGTTTATGGTGCCTGATTATTGTGAAGAAGTACAGTTTTATGCGTTAGCTGACAAATTGATCGAATTCAGTCAGATTAATGATACAATCCATTTAGAATATGGCGTCTATCTGGACGGTTACATGATTGGGTTTGTCAATGATTGTGGTTATGACGATGAAACTATTGAATTGGGATATGTCATTGACCCAGCTTTTCAGGGGCGAGGATTTGCAACGGAAGCGGTGAATGCAGTAATAAACGAATTACGTGAGATGGGCTTTAAAAAGGTTGTGGCGGACTTTTTTGAAGAAAATATAGGCAGTAGAAAAGTGATGGAAAAGTGTGGCATGCATCTAAACGGAAACTCAGATTATGAGGAATACCGCGGAAAGAAATTTAAGTGCTATGAATGTGAAATGGAGCTCTAAAGAATTGGCGAATCCCCGAGCACTTTTGGTAAGAAGCAAATCAAGATAACTTCTAGTTTATCTGAGCTAAAAAATAGAATTTTATCTTGACGTATTGCGTTTCATCCTATAAAATATCAATGTTGCAAACTCCGTGTATGGACTTGCAACCGCCCAGAAAAGGTTTTAAGTTGAAATTTCACACCTTGATGGCGAGTATCAAGCTAAATGTGAAAAAAGAATGAATAGGAGGTGCACACATGTACGCAATTATCGAAACTGGTGGAAAACAGATCCGTGTTGAAAAGGATGCTGTTATCTTCGTTGAAAAATTAGAAGCTAACGAAGGAGACACAGTTACATTTGACAAAGTATTATACGCTGATGGAAAATTTGGTAAACCATTCGTAGAAGGTGCAAAGGTAACTGGTGTTGTTGAAAAACAAGGCAAAGGAAAGAAAATCACTATCGTGAAATATAAAGCCAAAAAATCTTCAACACGTCGTAAACAAGGACACCGTCAACCTTACACTCGTGTAAAAATTGAAGCTATCGAAGCTTAATTATGATTAAAATTAAAATTGCTAGAGATGAACATGGGATTTCATTGATCTCTATGCATGGACATGCTGAATATGATCAGTATGGAAAAGATATCGTCTGTTCTGCAGCCAGTACCATTATTATTGGTGGTATCAACGCAATCGCACAGCTTGGCTATTTAAGTTTCATTTCTTATAAAGTAGATGCAGGGGATGTTGAATTAGAAATAAACAATACGGAATGTGCTGAACTACAAATCATATTGAATACACTATTGGTTCAGTTTCAAAGTATTGAAGAGAGTTATCCTAAATACATACAAGTACAGGAGGTGTAAAAAATGTTATTAAAATTAGACTTACAGTTATTCGCTTCTAAAAAGGGAGTTGGTTCTACAAAGAACGGTCGTGATTCTCACTCAAAACGTTTAGGAGCTAAATTAGCTGATGGACAATCTTGTCACGCTGGAAGCATTATTTATCGTCAACGTGGAACAAAAATTCATCCAGGAACTAACGTAGGACGTGGTGCTGATGATACATTGTTCGCATTAGTTAACGGTGTTGTTAAATACGAACGTCTTGGTAAAGATAAAAAGAAAGTTTCTGTTTATCCACAAGCTTAACAAGTGTGAAATTTAAGATCCCGTTGCTGGGATCTTTTTTAATGAGAAAGAAAGGAGGGTATATATGTTTGTAGATCAGGTCAAAGTTCATATAAAAGCAGGTAAAGGTGGAGATGGTTTAGTAAGTTTTCGCCATGAGAAATATGTTGCCTATGGTGGACCTTTTGGAGGTGATGGAGGTAACGGTGGAGATGTCATTTTTGAAGCCGATCCAGGAATGACAACACTTTTAGATTTGCGTTATCACCGTAAAATAATCGCTACTCCGGGTGAAAAAGGTAAAAACAAAAAGATGCACGGAGCCAATGGAGAACATAAAATTGTAAAGGTTCCATTAGGAACCATTGTAAAAAGAGTAGATAATAATCAGGTCTTAGCCGATTTGACAAAACCACACCAACGCCAAGTTGTAGCACATGGTGGTCGTGGAGGTCGTGGTAATTGGCATTTTAGATCAAGCCACAATACAGCACCAAAATATGCAGAACAAGGTGTATTGGGTGAAGAATTTGATTGCATTGTTGAATTACGAGTTTTAGCCGATGTTGGATTGGTAGGATTCCCTAGTGTTGGAAAATCAACATTCCTAGATGCCGTTAGTAAAGCGCGTCCCGAAATTGGAGACTATCCATTTACGACAATCACACCCAATGTTGGGGTTGTACAAACCGGAGATGGAAGAAGCTTTGTGCTAGCTGATTTACCAGGACTTATTGAAGGAGCAAGTGATGGTAAAGGTTTGGGTCACCAGTTCTTGCGTCACATTGAAAGATGTCGTGTAATTATTCACGTTATTGATATGGGTGCAGAAGATGGAAGAGATCCATTAAATGATTATGAAGTCATTAATAATGAGTTGAAGTCTTACCAGATTCGTTTATTGGAAAGGCCACAAATCGTTGTCGCAAATAAAATGGATATGGAAAATGCCGAAGAAAATGTTCGTCGCTTTAAAGAAAAATATCCAGATATCCCAGTGTATGAAACAACAACGATCATTCATGAAGGTTTAGATCCAGTACTAAGAAAAGCTGCCGATCTTCTTGCGACAACACCCGTATTCCCAATTACGGAAGATACAGGTGAGACAGGTGTTATGTATACATTTGAAGAGAAGAAGAAAGACATCATTATTGAAAAAGAAGATGATGGCGTATGGAATGTTTCAGGTCCTAGACTTGAGCGTGTATTTGACATCAATAAGTTGAATACAGAAGAAGACTTCTATCTATTTGCCAATAAAATGCGTTATCTTGGAATTGATACAGCTTTAAGAGAAGCTGGATGTCAAGATGGAGATACAGTACGTTTATTAGGCTTTGAATTTGAATTTATTGAAAACTAAGGTTACACATTGTGTAGCCTTTTCTTTTGGTGTGGTATAATGCTTCTGAGGTGTTTTTTTTATGAAATGTATTTCGTGGAACGTAAACGGGATTCGTGCCGTATTAAATAAGGATTTTGTGGAAATTCTTTATGCCTTGGATGCAGATATTTTCTGTATTCAGGAAACAAAGGCACAACCCGATCAAATTGAAGTGGATTGTGAATTATATCCTTATCAATATACAAATAGTGCACAAAGAAAAGGCTATAGCGGAACGATGATCTTCTGTAAAGAAGAACCAATGTCAGTTCGTTATGGAATGGATATGGAAGAACATGATACAGAAGGAAGAGTGATTACACTTGAATATCCTGAATATTATGTTGTGACTGTTTATACACCAAACTCAGGCGATGGTCTAAAACGTTTGGAGTATCGTATGGAATGGGATAAAGTGTTTAGTGCCTATTTAAAATCATTAGATAAACCCGTTATGGCTTGTGGCGATTTTAATGTGGCCAATGAAGAGATTGATATTAAAAATCCAAAGACAAATCATAAGAATGCAGGTTTTACAGATGAAGAAAGAGATAGCTTTAAGCAGAATTTATTGTCTCATTTTGTAGATACATACCGTGCTTTATACCCTGAAAAAGTGGAATATTCTTGGTGGAGTTACCGCTTTAAAGCTCGTGAAAAGAATGCAGGATGGAGAATTGATTATTGGTTAGTATCACCGGAATTAAAAGATAAAATTGTGGATGCCAAGATCTTAACGGATGTATATGGTTCGGATCATTGTCCTGTAGAATTAGATGTTGAGGTGTAATATGATTGCGTTTGTGAATGGCGTTGTAAGAATTATTCGAAATGATCGCGTTGTACTAGATGTGCATGGGGTAGGCTACGAAGTTTATCTTGCCAATGCGTTAAGTCAAAAAATAGGAGATGAATTGTTTCTTTATACGTATCAACATGTACGTGAAGATGCGATCTTATTGTTTGGCTTTTTAAAAGAAGAAGACTATGAAGTGTTTATGCGCTTGATCAATGTAAAAGGTATTGGTCCTAAAACAGCACAGACGATGTTGTCGGTATGTTCGGGAAAAGAAATGATTGAAGCCATTGAAAATGATGATATTAAAAGATTGAAGTCTTTACCTGGTATTGGCGCAAAAACGGCAGGTCAAATCGTTCTAGATCTAAAAGGCAAGTTTGTATCTTTAGAAACGAGCGATAGTGCTACGTCAAATCCTGTTTGGAGCCAAGTTCAAGATGCTCTTTTATCACTTGGATATAAGACAAATCAATTAACGAAAATTAAAAAGGAATTAGAAAATACAGAATTAGGAGAAGATGAAATGCTAAGACAAGCATTGATCTTACTCGCAAAAAGAAATGGAGTATAAGATAAATGCCTAGAGAAGTAGATGGAAATTTACAAGAGTGCGATAACTTTGAAAAGACGTTGCGTCCGCAAAGTTTAAATGAATATATTGGGCAATCGGAATTAAAAGAAAATTTAAATGTGTTTATTCATGCGGCAAGATCTAGAAATGAAGCTTTAGACCATGTTTTATTCTACGGTCCTCCTGGACTTGGAAAAACAACATTAGCTTATATTCTTGCTAATGAGATGCATGGAAATCTAAAGACAGCTAGTGGTCCTTCCATTGAAAAAAGTGGTGATCTTGCAGCGATTCTTACAACACTTGAACCAGGAGATGTCTTATTTATTGATGAGATCCACCGCTTGCCAAAACAAGTAGAAGAAGTGTTGTATCCAGCTATGGAAGATTATTGTCTAGATATTGTGGTAGGCAAAGATTCAGCGACTGTACACAATATTCGTATCAATTTACCACCTTTTACACTTGTTGGTGCCACAACTCGTGCCGGCGATTTAAGTGCGCCTTTGCGTGATCGTTTTGGAATCATTTCCCAATTGGAGTACTATAATTTGTCGGATTTAGAAAAAATTGTTTATCGTACAAGTTGTGTTATGAATACGGAAATTGATAAAAATGCTGTCACAGAAATAGCTTTACGCTCACGTGGGACACCACGTATCGCAAACCGTTTATTCAGGCGTGTGCGTGATTTTGCACAAGTCTATAATGAGGGTGTGATTTCAAGTGAAATCGCCAAAACAGCTCTAGATCGACTTCGTGTGGATCATTTAGGTTTGGATGCGGTTGACCATAAATATTTAAAGGGAATCATTGAAAGATTTAAAGGAGGTCCCGTCGGACTTGAAGCCATCGCATCAAGTATTGGAGAAGAACCAATGACACTCGAAGATGTATATGAGCCTTATTTATTACAGATTGGATTTATCAATCGTACGCCAAGAGGAAGAATTGTAACGCCTAAAGCGTATGAGCATCTTCAAATTCCTTATCAGAAAGAATTGTTCACAGATTAATAGTCTGTGAACATTTTTAATATATGTTATAATTATTTGCATGGAACAAATGACAAAATTAACAAAAAAAGTATTAGAATTTTTAGAGCCCGATACATCAAAATGGGAATATTGGACAAGTCAGCAGTCTTTAAATCCGGTTTCTGAATCTAAATGTATGGAAAGGTTTAAAGAGCGTATATCGCAAGCTGTTTCGAATTGCGAAAAAGTGATTGTGGCCGGTGACTATGATTGTGATGGTATCAGTGCAACAACCATTATGGTTTCAGGATTAAGACAACTAGGTCTTGAGTGTGGTTTCTATATTCCGGACCGTATCAAAGAGGGGTATGGATTAAGTGAGGCAACAGTTACACTTGCACATAAAAAAGGGTATTCCTTGATTATCACAGTAGATAATGGGATTAAAAGTACGCAAGCTTTAGCATTGGCTAAAGAATTGGGTATGGATGTAATCGTAACGGATCATCATACAATGGATGAAGAGGTGAATTGCGATATTGTAGTGCATCCAACTTTGATGGAATCTTGTTTTGAAACATTATGTGGAGCTGGTGTTGCCTATGAATGTATGCGTGTATTAGGGGTTGATAACGACTATCTTTTACAACTAGCCGGTCTTGCGAGTATTTCAGATATGATGATTGTGAAAGGACAGACGCGTGCTTTGATTCAAAATGCCTTACGTTTGATGAATCAAACGCATGAAAAACATATATTTTCATTAGCCACCGATCGTGAGTTAAATGAAACGAGTATTGGTTTTCAGGTTGTGCCAAAATTAAATGCGATTGGAAGATTAAGTAATCTTGCGAATGCGAACAATGTCGTTCGTTATTTTTTAGCACATGATGATGAGAGTATTTTTACATTGGGTCAGCAGATTACACAAATCAATACGATTCGTAAACAATTATCGGATCAGATGCAAAAAACAGCTTTGCTGAAGTGTAAAGGCAATGAAGATATCTTTATGATTGAAGATGCAAGCTTTCATGAGGGAATCATTGGCTTAGTTGCAGGATCGATTTGTGCTAGCTTTAATAAACCTTGTATCGTCTTGGCAAAAAATGAGCAAGGTTATAAGGCAAGTATGCGTAGTCCTGAGGGCTTTAACTGTATGGATTTTTTAAGTGGATATCCACATTTTGTGACGTTTGGCGGACATGAAAATGCGGCTGGTTTTTCTTTGAATCTAAATGAATTTGATTTGTTTGAAAAATTTATTCATACACGTATCAAGGAATATACGTATAGTGTAAAGAAGAAAAAAACATTAGTCATAGATGATGAAGAATTAAGTTTGGAAACGATTCAATCTTTAGATATACTTAGACCGTTTGGTCCAGGTTTTGTGTTTCCTAGTTTTGAAATTATTCAACCGAAAATTAAAAGTTTATACGATTTTCAAAATCATAAACATCGTAAGTATACTTTAGAATCTGGCTTGCAATGTATGCGTTTTAACCAGAGTGAAGTGGAGTATAAAAAAAGTGTAAATGCGATTTATTCATTTATTGGAACCGTTCAAATCAATCAATATCAGGGGCGTAAACAGGTGAATTTTGTGATTGATGAGATTGTATATGCGTAGTAAAATGGAATCAATTAGAAAGAGGTTTAGTATGGATTTAAAAGATTATATTGAGAGTATTCCAGGATTTCCTAAGGAAGGAATCATTTTTAGAGATGTAACACCGATTCTACAAAATGCCAAAGCAATGCGTTATTGTGTAGATCAATTCAATGACTTTGTGAAAAGTATTGGTGCCGATGTTGTGATTGGTCCAGAAGCTCGTGGTTTCTTATTTGGTGTGCCAGTAGCTTTAGAAAACAATGTTGGTTTTGTACCAGTTAGAAAGCCAGGAAAACTTCCTAGAGAAACAGTGAATGAAACGTATGATCTAGAATATGGTCAAGATGAGCTTTGTGTCCATGCGGATGCCATTTTACCTGGACAAAAAGTTGTGATCATCGATGATTTACTAGCTACAGGAGGTACTGTAGAAGCCATTATTAAAATGGTTGAGCGTATGCAGGCAAGCGTTGTCGGTGTAGCTTTTGTGATTGAATTGGATGATTTAAAAGGAAGAGAAAAATTTAAAGATATTCCAGTGTGTGCTTTAACACATTTTGAAGGAGAATAAAGAATTTAATTTAGGAAAGGGGGCGCAGTGATTATGAGTCAGAAAAAGCAAGTTACTTTTGAAGAGTGCATGGAGAATGTACAGACATATATAAAACGCCCAGAAAATATTGAATTGATACAAAAGGCATATGATTTTGCCTATGAACACCATAAGGGACAATTCCGTAAAAGTGGAGAGCCTTATGTCATTCACGTGATCCAAGTTGCGAATACATTAGCGTTAATGCATTGTGGCCCTAAAACAATTGCGGCCGGTCTTTTACATGATACAGTCGAAGATTGTGAAGGCGTAACTACAGATACGATTACAGAACTATTTGGTGAAGAAATCGCAACCTTGGTGGATGCGGTTACGAAAATTGGTGCTATCAAGTTTAAAGATGAAGAAGAATATTTGGCAAGCAATCATCGTAAGTTGTTTATTGCGATGGCCAAAGATATTCGTGTAATCTTGATCAAATTAGCAGACCGTCTACATAACATGCGTACGTTGCAGTATATGCGTCCGGAAAAACAAAAGAAGATTGCGCGTGAAACCTTGAGTGTATATGCACCGATTGCGCACCGTTTAGGTATTAGTGAAATCAAAAATGAATTGGAAGATTTGTCTTTTAAATACTTGGATTACAAGAAGTATGAAGAAATCAAAGGTTTGGTAAAACAACGTGAAAGTGATCGTAATGGTCAAGTTCAAGAAATGATTGCAGATATAGAATCCATTTTACAGGAGTACAATATTCAATATCGTATTTTTGGTCGTTCTAAACATTTTTACAGCATCTATAAAAAGATGGTGACTAAAAATAAGCGTTTTGAAGAAATTTTAGACTTATTAGCGATTCGTATCATTACCGATTCTGTGGTGCATTGTTATGAAATATTAGGTTATATCCATGCCAAATATAGACCGATTCCTGGTCGTTTTAAAGATTATATTGCGATGCCAAAAGCCAACATGTATCAATCTTTGCATACAACAATCGTAGAGCCAGAACATGGTAATATTTTTGAAATCCAGATTCGTACTGAAGAAATGGATGCGATTGCCGAACGAGGTGTTGCAGCACACTGGAAGTATAAAGAAAATCGTAATTATGCGCCTGAGTATGAACAAAAAGAGATTGAGGATAAACTTTCTTGGTTTAGAGATTTCTCGATGATGACCGATGAAGAGAGTGAAGATCCACTTGAATATATGAATGTACTTCAAAAAGATATTTTTGAAGCCAATGTATATTGTTTAACACCTAGAGGTAAAGTTATTGCGTTGCCTTCGGGTTCTTGTCCAATCGATTTTGCGTACAGAATCCATACGGAGGTTGGTAATAAAACGGTTGGGGCTAAAGTCAATGGGGCCATTGTGCCTTTGAATACGCCATTAAAAACGGGGGATGTCGTTGATATTTTAACCAACAACAACTCTGTGGGTCCAAGTGCAGACTGGATCAAAATCGTTAAGAGTGGTCATGCTCGTAATAAGATTCGTGCCTTCTTACAAAAACAAGAGCAGCAATCGCGCAAGGATAGCATTAAGCTAGGTCAATCAATGCTTGAGGATGAGTTTAGACGTTTGAAACTAGATCCAAAATTAATGGAAGCCAAACGTTTAGAGACGATTTTAACATCCTTGTCATTTAAGAGTGTGGACGATCTATATGTAGGTATTGCGATGAAGCGTGTTTCATTACAATCTATTGTGGATCGTTTGGTGAAGAATCGTTCGAATATGTTGGAAGATCAGGAAATTATGAAGATCTACAACAAGCAACCCGCTCACCAAGCTAAACATTCGAATTGTGGTGTTATTGTTCCGGGTATTGATACAATTGCGGTATCTTTGGCAAATTGTTGTCGACCAATTCCAGGTGATCCGATCATTGGATATATTTCTAAGGGTCAAGGCGTGAAGGTACATAGGGCGGACTGTCCAAATATCTTGAATGAAAAGAAACGTCTGATTCCTGTGCAATGGGAAGAGGGCTTGGATGAAAAACAATATGAAGTCAATTTGGTGGTTCATAGTGATGATCGTAACTACTTATTGAGTGATATTGTGACGACTTTGCAGCAGTGCAATGTCTATTTAAAACATGTAGATTCAGCTGTGGATGAAGGAAACTTAGAGGCAACCACAAAGCTAACGGTTTCTGTTAAGAATGCGGCGCATCTACAAAATTTAATTGCGAACTTAAAAAAAGTACGAAGCGTCAATGAAGTCGTTCGTACAATTCAATAGGAAGGCTAATACCTTCCTATTTTCTTTTGGATTTCAATTTTAATGTAGATGATACGTGAAGCAATCTCTCTTATGATATGTTTAGGCTTTAAATCTTTAAACCAGGCACAACCATAATCCGAAAAGAATTGCTTGGCAATTGCGCAAGCTCTTTTGGCGTGGGTTTGCGATGTTAGAATGAGAACATCTTGATTTTGAATATATTCTTTAGATAACTTGAAATTCTCAAAGGTATTTCGAGCTTTTGTTTCTAGAATGGTTGGAATATCAATTTTGTTTTGAATATAATCATACATAACTTTGGCTTCCACATACTCATTCTTTACATTTGAACCTGAAATGATCAATGTGTCGTAAAGTTTTTGTTGATACATTTTTATAGCCAAATCACATCGTTTAATTTGACTTGAAGACATCGTTCCATCATCGTGAGCAGGACATCCAAGTAATAATGCATACGTATAGTGTTTCTTTCGTTTTGGGATAAAGGGAAAGAAATAGATGTATATGCATATAAGGATGATTAGAATGCATAGACTAACGATCATAATAAATCACCTTTCTTGCCTTAAATGTGTCAAAGGATAGATATTGACACTTGAGTTCAATGCCTTGCAGAAATTTAGGTAGTTCTTTAAATTTTGTAATGACTGGTTTACCTTTTAAAAACTCTTGTCCAACAGAATCAAAGCCAGATACGATAACTTGATTAAAATGGTTGTTTTCTTGCATCTGTGCTTTTGTGATTTGAAGCAAAATAAACATACAAGTTCTTTGAATACGAGCTTTTGTGTATGTTTTAGAAATGGATGCCAATAGAAAATCTTCCCACTTCAAATATTTCTTGGCATTTTCTTTTAAACGATATTCAATGCCTTCATTGACTAGAAAGTATGTGGATAAAGTATGTGTGTCAGTTAAAAGTAAGAATTTTCTTAGATACGGATAGTAAGTATCCCATGTTTGGTTTGAATTGAAATAGGCATCATTGAATTGGGAAATACCATCAAAGTATTCTTTGCGTGTTTGTGTAGCACTTTTAAAAGTATCGTTTCGAGCAATTGAACAAGGTGTAATACCGTATTTTTCGCATTGTTTAATATATTGAATGCCTAAAATATCATTGGGACGAATATTTTTGGTGTATAGATTTTGATTCATGCTTAACGATGGATCTACTTTTGTAGCTTCCATTTGTTTAGAATAGGATTTTAAAGTTTGAATATCGTTTGTTTCAGAACCAAAACAGATTTGATCAATATTTAATTCGTGTAAAGATTCAATCGCATATTTGGCAAAGTAATCCGCACTTTGTGCTGCATAACAAGGGGGAAGTTCAATGACTAGATTGCATCCGGCTTCGAGTGCGAGTTTGGTTTTATCTTCCATAGTTAATAGGCTAAAAAGGCCTCGTTGCGTAAAATGATTGGAAACAATCGCAATTAAACAATCACAGTGTGTTAATTCTTTCGTTTTTTTGATATGATAGATATGTCCTTGATGAAAAGGATTATATTCTGTAATAATTCCACATGTTTTCATATTCATTATGATATCAGAATCTTTTTCTTGTGGAAATATTGACTTTATCAATTACTTTTATTATAATATCAAATGCGACATGAGGTGAAGATCGTGAAATTTAATAGAAAAGACTTCTTAAATGCAAAAAACCATATTATTGAAATTGATGAGTGGATTGCGGTTGAAGAAAACGATCTGCTTCATCATACTTCTGTCAAGTCTATTCCAGATGTACATGTTACGGGTACATTAGAGTTTGACGGAATGAATTTCGTATCGAGTGATTTGAGAATGGATGGAACAATGATTGTTCTAGATTCCATCACAAATGAAGATATTGATTTTCCATTTGAGGCGGAGTCGCAACAAACGTATTCTTTTGTTCCTGTACAGGATGCAGAAGATCAGGAAATTATCGTGGTGAAAAAAGAGACAATCGATATTAACCCAGAGATTTTCCAGGCGATATTATATGAGGCTCCAATGAGTATCACTCGTTTACCTCGAGATCAATATCCAAAGGGAGATGGTTGGCAGCTTTTATCAGATCAAGATAAAGAAGAGCCAAAAATTGATCCACGATGGGAAAAACTAAATGATTTCAAACTGGATGATGACTAGGAGGTGCAAGCATGGCAGTTCAACAGAGAAGAAATTCAAAAACACGTAAAGCAAAACGTAGAACACATTACAAATTGGTGAAACCAGCGTTGACTCGTTGTCCAAATTGTGGTGAATATAAACTTGCTCACAAGATGTGCTCTTGTGGCGAATACAACGGCAAACAAATCGTTGAAAAGTAAAAATGTAGCCAGGATTTCCTGGCTTTTTCTGTAGTATGGAGGATAGTATGATCGAGATTTTAAAATCGATATTGTATGGTATTGTTGAGGGGATTACCGAATGGCTTCCAATTAGTTCAACAGGACATATGATTTTATTAGAAGAAATCATGCCTATGAATGTATCGGAATCATTCTGGAGTATGTTTCTTGTCGTAATCCAGTTAGGGGCCATTCTTGCGGTTGTTGTTCTATACTGGAATAAAATTTTCCCGTTTCGTAAAAATAAAGAAGGAAAATATACTTCTGTGAAATCAATCTGGATCTTATGGTCTAAGATTTTAGTGGCTACAATTCCTGCAGCAATTATTGGTTTGGCATTGGATGATTGGATCGATGCACACTTATATAATGGCTTTGTCGTTGCGGTTATGTTGATTTTAGTGGGTGTAGCGTTTATTTATATTGAAAATCGAAATAAAGATATGCGTCCTAGTGTAAATAGCTTATCTGCTTTATCTTATAAAGATGCATTGATTATTGGTTTATTCCAAGTTGTGGCAGCTGTACTTCCTGGAACTTCAAGATCAGGAGCTACAATTATTGGTGGCTTGATGATTGGTGTCAGTCGTGCAGTCGCTGCAGAATTTACTTTCTTCTTAGCAATTCCAGTTATGTTTGGAGCAAGTTTATTGAAGTTAGTAAAATTTGGATTTGCGTTTAGTGTGTTAGAATTCTTCATTCTAGTGATTGGTATGGTTGTGGCATTTGTCGTATCTATTTTTGTGATCCGCTTCTTGATGTCATATATTAAAAAACATGATTTCAAAGTATTTGGATGGTATCGTATCGTATTAGGTGCATTTGTTTTGATTTTCTTTGCGATTCGTGCCTTATTATAGGATGTTTGTCTAGGCAAACATCTTTTATTTTGGCTATTGAGTTGATAGACTTTATACCTATTTTCGTGTATAATATTTTTGGTTTTACCTAGAACAAAGGACGAAAAGGAGGAAATAGTATGGATGTACTATGGATCGTTTTATCGTCTGGTGTCGCAGGTCTTGCGATTGGATTAGGCATTCATGTCGGAATTTCCAAAGCAGGTTTAAATAAGAATCAGCAAAAAGCGGAACAGATTTTAAAAGAAGCTCAAAATGAAGCTGAATCTCGTGTAAAACAAGCTGTGTTAGACGGAAAGACACAGGCTCATGATTTGCGCGTAGAAGCTGAAAAAGAAATTAAAGAACGTAAACAAGAATCAATGGAATTAGAGAACAAGTTATTGCGTAGAGAAGATAACTTGAATTTTCGTGATGAAGCGTTAAATCAAAAAGAGCGTCAGATTAATGAAAAGATGAAAAGTGTTGCTGACAAACTGACATCATTAGACGAAAAAGAAAAGAAATTACAAGAAGAAATTGACAAACAGGTTGTCGTTTTAGAAAATGTTGCCAAAATGTCAAGCCAGGCAGCTAAAGATGAATTATTTGCGATTGTGGAAAAGAAAATGGAACATGAAACAATTGCATACATCAAAGATAAAGAGGATGAGGCAAAGGCTACTGCCAATGAAAAAGCACAAAATATCATTGCCTTAGCTATTGAGCGTATGTCTCAACAGGAAACGCAAGAAAAGACAGTCAGTGTTGTTTCTTTACCTGGTGAAGAAATGAAGGGACGTATCATTGGTCGTGAAGGACGTAATATTCGTTGTTTTGAACAAGCGACAGGTGTTGAATTAAACATCGATGATACTCCAGATTTGATTACGATTACATGTTTTAATCCAGTACGTCGTGAAGTGGCTCGTTTAGCTTTGGAACACTTGATTCGTGATGGAAGAATTCAGCCAGGACGAATTGAAGATGTTGTTAAGAAATACCAGAATGAAATTGATCAAGAGATCATGAAGGCTGGTGAGGAAGCTATCTTCAAATTGGGTATTGGTCGTATTGATCGTGAAATTGTAAAATTGATCGGTACATTAAAATATCGTTATTCTTATGGACAAAATGCTTTGCAGCACTCTATGGAAGTTGCCTATATCGCTGGATGTATGGCAGCTGAACTTGGATTGAATCAACAAATTGCCAAACGTGCTGGTTTATTGCACGATATTGGTAAGGCATTGAATATTGAGCAGCAAGATGGATCTCATGTTGAATTGGGATACAAGTTCTGTAAGAAACATGGTGAAAAAGAAATCGTATTAAATGCGATCCACTCACACCATGGAGACGTAGAACCTAAGTTCTTGACAAGTCATTTGGTTATCGCAGCGGATACAATTAGTGCTGCAAGACCTGGTGCACGTAAAGAAAGTGCTCAGGCTTATATCAACCGTCTTGAAAACTTAGAAAAGATTGCGAATGGATTTGAAGGTGTTTCAAATGCGTTTGCGATTCAGGCAGGTCGTGAAATTCGTGTCCTTGTAAATCCAGAACACGTGGATGACTTGACTTGTGTAAAATTAGCTCGTGATATTCGTGATAAGATTGAATCTGAATTGACATATCCAGGTCAAATTAAGGTTAATGTTATTCGTGAGACACGTGCCCAGGAATACGCAAAATAAAAATGTCGGGCTTTAGTCCCGACTTCAATTTTTTAGTTTGGTAAATGAATTACGGTAAGCCTGCACTTACTAAACTGTCTTGATTCACTACTTGGTTATCGTTATAATTTGAGTATAAATTATTAAACAAGGAGGAAATAACAATGGCAGTAAATATCGATAAAGATGCTTGCATCGGATGTGGTGCTTGTGTAGGAGGATGCCCTGTAGGAGCTCTTTCATTAGACGATGAAGGAAAATCAGTTTGTGACGAAGGAACTTGCATCGACTGCGGTTCATGCGTAGGAACTTGCCCTGTTGGAGCAATCAACCAGTAATTCAAATTTAAACACATTTGCCAAGCTTAATGCTTGGCATTTTTTTTCGAAAGGAGATCACATGAAACAAAAACCAGGATGGGTATTACCCGATTTAAAAGAAGCACAAAAGCGTACTACAAATACAATTGATCGTATTGATACATTTAATATTCCTGAAGATGCTCGTATGATGGGAAGAGGAAAAAAATATTTTATTTCCACATATGGCTGCCAGGCTAATGAGCGTGATAGTGAAACATTGGCAGGTATTCTAGATGAATTAGGATTTACTCCAAATGAAACGGCCGAAGGCAGTGATGTCATTATTATCAATACTTGTGCCATTCGTCAAAATGCGGAAGAAAAAGTATTGGGTGAGATTGGTAACTTCAAGCGTTTATATCGCGAAAATAAAGATCTTGTGATTGGTGTTTGTGGATGTATGGCACAAGAGGAAGGTTTAGTTGAAACTTTATTAACGAAATATCCTCAAGTTCGTTTATTGTTTGGAACACATAATATTCAAGAGCTTCCTAGCATGCTTTATAGTTGTATGGTTGAGGGTAAAAAAGTTGTAAAGATCTATTCTAAAGAAGGAGAAGTTTACGAAAATCTACCAGTACACCGTTTTGGAACATTCAAGGCTTGGGTCAACATTATGTATGGTTGCGATAAATTCTGTACATATTGTATTGTTCCTTATACTCGTGGAAAACAGCGTTCACGTAAGATGTCTGAAATTTTAAAAGAAGTTCAGCAACTTAAGGATGAGGGGTATAAAGAAATCACATTGCTTGGACAAAACGTAAATGCGTATGGAAAAGATATGGATAATGAGCAGGATTTTGCGACATTATTAGAAGAAGTGGCTAAGATTGGAATTCCTCGTGTTCGTTTTACAACAAGTCATCCTTGGGATTTCACAGAAGAAATGATTGATATTATCGCAAAATATGACAATATCATGCCATTTATTCATTTGCCACTACAATCAGGAGATGATGATGTACTTAAGTTAATGGGTCGTCGTTATACAAAAGAATCTTACTTAGCTTTATATGATAAAATTGTCAATACAATTCCAAATGTTTCTGTTTCAACCGATATCATTGTTGGTTTCCCAAATGAAACCGATGAGCAGTTTGAACACACTCTAGATGTGGTTCGCTATTGTAAATACGACAATGCCTTTACATTTATTTTCTCAGCAAGACCTGGTACACCAGCCAGCCGCATGCATGATTCTGTTGATATGGAGACAAAGAGAAAGCGTTTGGCAAAATTAAATAAAACATGGAATGATCTAGCTTTAGAAAAGAATAAAGCTTATGTCGGTCGTACTGTTACTGTATTAGTGGATGGCTTAAGCAAAAAGAATGAAAATGTATATTCTGGATATACAGACACACAAAAATTAGTTAACTTTAAAGGTGAAAATATTCAGCCTGGAGAATTTGTAGAAGTCGAAATCACAGATGCGAAAAGTTTCTCTTTAGATGGCGTTGCGGTGTGATATAATTTAGAAAAATAATACTATTTAAAAGGAGATAATATGAAAGAAGAAAAAATTCCTTCATTAACAGAAAAAATCCGTATTTTTGCCCTTGGTGGTTTAGATGAAGATGGTAAAAACTTATTCTGTGTGGAGGTGGATGAATCCATCTATGTAATAGAGGCAGGTATCAAGTTTCCTGACAACAAGGAATCATTAGGTATCGAATTTATTATTCAGGATTTTACGTATTTAGTTGAAAATAAAGATCGTGTCGCAGGTATTTTTATTACGCATGGTCATGATGACGTAATGGGAGCTTTACCATATTTATTAAAACAAGTCCCTTGTGATGTTTATACCGCTCCATTAGCTGTAAAAGAAGTACAGAAAATGATTCGTCAGGAACATATTACAGGTGTGCGTGTGCATTCTGTAAAGCGTAATGATAAAAAGCGTATTGGTAAAAGAAGAGTTGTCTTCTTCCCAATTACGCATGCTTATCCAGGAACATTTGGTTTAGCGATTGGTACAGATCAAGGCTATATTGTATATTCTGGTGAATTTATTGAAGACTATGATGATTTAGATGATGCATATCGTGCCGATTTCACAACAATTTCAGAACTTGGTAACGAAGGCGTATTGGTTTTGTTGCAGGAAAGTAAAGGTGCAGAAAGAAGTGGACACACTTCTCCGAGTCATCGTATTTCCCCTAAGCTTTTACAAGTTTTAGAAACACATGAAAATAAGCGTGTCTTTGTGAGTGTATATACACAAAGTGTATATCGTATTCAGGAAATCATTGATTGTTGTATGGCAAGCCGTCGTAAGATGGTATTCTATTCAAAGGAATTACGTGATTTGGTAGGACGATTAAAAGAAATTGGTTACGAAGTGGATCCTTCTTTAGTGATTGATCCAGCTAATTTTGATAACTCTATGAAAGATGTTGTCGTCATTATTTCGGGTCAAGGTAAATCTTTATTCAAAACCATCAACAACATTGCCAACAATGAATTAGAATCGATTGTATTTGATCAGGATGATGTCATTGTGGTCGCAAGTCCAGTTGTGCCTGGTGTTGAAAATGAATTCAAAAGCATGGAAAATGACATGTACAAAAAAGAGGGTGAAATCATCGTCTTAGATAAGAATGTTTTGAGTATGCACCCTAGTAAAGAAGATTTGAAGATGATGATCTTCCTTACAAAACCAAAATACTATATTCCTATTAAGGGAGAATATCGTTTATTACACATGAATTCGCAGATTGCGGTTGAAATGGGATATGATCCAAGTCGTATCATCATTTTAGATAATGGTCAGGTTGCCACTTTTGAAAATCGTAAATTAGTTTCTTGTGCAATGGAATTAGAACTTCATGAAACGATGATCGATGGAAAAGAAAACTGGGATATGGCGGGTGTCGTATTAAAGGATCGTGAGACTTTAAGTACAGATGGCGTTATGATCTTGGCTATTGGTATCAACGCAAAGACAAAGAAGATCATTAATGGTCCAGATGTACAAAGTCGTGGCTTGATCTATTTGCGTGATGCAGAATACATCACGGGTGATGTAGCTAAAATCATGGAGGATACGATCAATGAGGCGGTTGAAAATAAGACATATGACAATTTAGAAACGCGTAACTTGATTCGTGATAAGGTTTCTAAATATCTTTATAAACAAACCGCAAAAAGACCGATGATCTTACCGGTTATTTTAGAAATAAACTTAAATAAGTAGAAAGTGGGGTAAGTATGGCAAAAGCCAGAAAAAAAACAACACGAAGAAAATCTACGAAAAAGAAAACACAAACGTCTTGGTTGCACTCAAACTTATTTCGTTTGTGTTTCCTTATTTGTATGATATGTATTAGCTTTATAGCGACTTTAGAATTTGGAGTTGTAGGTGCATTTTTACATCACTTCTTTGAATTTCTATTTGGAATCTTGACAAATATATTGTTTTTAATGACATGTGTTTTTTGTACTGTTGCGATTTTTCACAAAGAATATTTGCCATTAAGAAAAAGATATTTGTTTGGAATTTTATTTTTTGTGCTTGGTTTAAGCCTGATGTCATCCATTATGGAGTTTAAACCACACCCAGGAAGTTATGGGCTTGATTTTGTGCTTGGTAATGCTGGAAATATTATCACAGGTAATCTTTCAACGCATGCAGGTCTAATGGGTGTTTTATTACTATGCTTCTTCCAGTCATTGTTTGATTATGCGGGAAGCTATGTAATGGTACTATTGTTTTTTGTGCTAGCTATTTTAATGTTTGGTTATGAAAAAATTGTGGGTTATGAAAGAAAACCTAAAAAAGTAATGAAGAGTGCTCCAATCAAGGAAACACCGGTTTCGATTGATCGTAAAAACTTTATTTTTGAAGATGAAGATACAAATGAATCAAGTTTTCAAATTATTAACGCGGATCCTGTAAAGCCTGTACAACCAGATCCAGTGGATGAAGAAAAAGAAGCGGATGAGCCTTTGATTATTGGAGATTTAGAACCTAGAAAACCTAGCTTTATGGTGGATGTGGATGATGAGCCTAGTCCTGTAGAGACTAAAAAAGAAGTTCCTGTTGTCAATGAGGGTGTTGTAGAAAAGGTTGAACCTAAACATTATGTTGCGGATGAGAATTCGGATTTTAAAAACTATAAGCTTCCAAAATTGAATGTTTTAGAAGATATGGAAAGAAAATCTAGATCCAATGCGAATGTAACTACAGCAAAGGAAAAAGGTGAAAAACTGATTGAGATCTTACATGAGTTTGGTGTGGAGGCTAAGCTTGTACAGATTCATATTGGTCCAAGTGTCACAAAGTTTGAAATCAAACCGGAACTTGGTGTTCGTGTCAATAAAATCAGTAACTTACAAAATGATATCAAGATGGGTCTTGCCGCTAAGGATATTCGTATTGAAGCACCGATTCCAGGTAAGGCAAGTGTTGGAATTGAAATTCCAAATGTTGAAAAGACAAGTGTACAGATGAAGGATTTGATGCGTACGATTCCGGATTCTATGAAGGATAAAAAATTACTTTTCTGTTTAGGAAAAGACTTAATGGGAAACAACGTATATGGCGAATTAAATCGCATGCCACACTTATTGATTGCGGGTGCAACGGGTAGTGGTAAATCGGTATGTGTTAATGCGATTATTTCTTCGATTTTAATGCGTACAAAACCAGATGAAGTAAAATTGGTTTTGATTGATCCTAAAAAAGTAGAGTTTACTCCATATAATGATGTACCACACTTATTATCACCGGTTATTACGGATGGAGATCTTGCGAATAAGGCATTGAAGGTCATTGTAGAAATGATGGATCGTCGTTATGACTTGTTTGGTGAATTGGGTGTGCGAAATATTACGGCCTATAATGAGTATGTATTATCGCATAATGATGATCATTTAAAAGTATTGCCTCGTATAGTGATTATTATTGATGAGTTGGCCGACTTGATGTTGGTGGCAGCTAAAGAAGTTGAAGCAAGTATTCAAAGAATTACACAGCTGGCGCGTGCTGCAGGTATTCATTTGATTGTTGCCACACAAAGACCAAGTGTTGACGTCATTACAGGTGTTATTAAGGCCAATATTCCAAGTCGTATTGCCTTTGCGGTATCACAAGCTGTCGATTCAAGAACAATTTTGGACCAAGCTGGAGCTGAACGTTTGCTTGGAAATGGGGATATGTTGTATTTGCCAAATGGTGAGACGAGTCCTCGTCGTATTCAGGGTGTCTTTATCAAGGATGAAGAGGTCAATCATATTTGTGAGTATGTCAAATCACAGGCAAGACCAAAGTATGATGATGCCTTTATTCAATTAAAAGATTTACAAAATCAAGGCAATGAAGCGGGTAATGTTACGGCTGATCCTTTGTATGAGGAAGTGAAGCGTTTTGTGATTGCATCTAGAAAGGCAAGTACGTCTTTGATCCAAAGAAAGTTCTCTGTGGGCTATTCTAGAGCGGCACGATTGATGGATGTTTTAGAGGCAAATGGCATCATTGGTCCAGCAAGAGGAAGTAAGCCTAGAGAAATTTTAGTGCAAAACACTTTAGAAGATGGGATAGATTCTATATAATAGGATAAGAAAGGAATTGAGTACTATGAATATATTTTTAAAATCAGCAGGAAAACAAGAGGGAACATCTTGTGTTTCAAATATGGTTCAATTGGGAGACTTCTTTTATTTAAGTGGTCAAACTGGACTTGGCGAAAGCATTCAGGAACAAACAATTACAGCAATCAATAAGGTAATTGATGTTTTATCAAACTATGGTTTGCAGCTTCACCATGTTGTGAAGTTCACTGTGTATTTAAAGAATATCGAGGATAAAGATGCATTCTTGAATACATTCAAAAACTTTGTTGATGAACCATTCCCTGCATGTACAATTGTGGAAGTATCAAATTTAGCTGATAATGCCACAGTATGTATTGAGGGTCTTGGCGTAAATACACTTCGTCATGAAGAACAAATGCAACAATCAAGTTGTTCACATGATTGTTCATCATGTGGTGGAGGTTGCCACTAATACACCGGTTAATCCGGTGTGTTTTTATTTAGGTAGCGGAAAATTTGTTTCAGTGTTTGTTGGATTCGTTTAGGATGATCACAATTCAGTGTGGAGCCATCACGAAATGTGATTGTACAAGTGGATTGAAAGTAAGTGACGTCTTGAATATTGGCATAATTGATCCAGATACAGTCATGTGCTTTTTTTGATTTATTAGGAAAGTAGATCTCCTTCCTTGAAATCGATACGACAACAGGGATATATTTTTTAACTTTCATTTGATAGACAAAGGCTTCTTGTCTTCCTTTAAGGGTAGATCCATTCAACAAGCATTTTTCATTTAAATAGTTTTGCGTGCTTAAACTCTTGTGGTATAGCTTTTCATCTTCTTTAACTGTGCACACAGTACTGGATTTGTATTCGTAGTATAAATAGTTCATACATACTATGATACGATTCCAATGTGAAAAAGACATAAAAAAAAGAAAGTTTCTTAAAAAACTTTCTAAAGCCAGGAAATTGTGTTTTCGGTTCCTGTTTTGATTTTATCAATATTTGTACGATGTCTATAAATCACAAGAACTGTCATTAGCCAGCTTGCGATAATAACCGAAATACTTTCCACGTTGAATCCTAGCATCAATGCCGTAATGTATAAGCTACTTGCGATGGCTGCACACATACTTGCCAAAGATACATATTTAAATAGATATAGCACAACTAGAAACATGCCAAATGGTACAAGTAAGTAGCTTGCATCTTGAAATAAGAAGATGCTTGTAGAGAATAAGAAGCCAAACATTGTACTAACAGCTTTTCCTCCATGGAATTTTGCGAATATTGGATAACAATGTCCGATACAGCAGGCAAGTCCTGTCCAAATGCCAGCAACTTTCGATACTTGGGTTGCAATCGCAATCGCAAGAACAACTTTTAAAACATCAAACACAATGACAGAAATTCCTGCTTTCTTTCCTAGAACTCTTCCTGCATTCGTTCCACCTAGATTTCCTGAGCCATATTGGCGAATGTCTGTATGATAGAAAACTTTACCAATGATCAAAGCAAAGGGTAAAGATCCTAATAAGTAACCTAATAAAATACATAAAATAGTTTTCATCTCTTCCACCTCGGAATTTATTTTAGCAGTTTTGATCCACTTAGTCGAGAATTGGATATAAAAAATAATAATTTGACATAAATAATGTGGATATTAAATATATACTGATCTAGTATAGACAGGAGAAATATAAAGGATTTTCAATTCAAAAATATGTTAAAATATATGGTGTGTATTAGAAAGGAGGCGTTGAAATGGAAAGAGATCCTTTTAAAGAATATATTAAAGAATCAGAGTTAGATACTGTGAATCGAGGATATGTTTGGAGCACGGCAATTGGTCTTCAGGCTGTAGATGGTCTAAAGCCATCTAGCTATTTAATCGATACTGCAATAAAGAATATTGAAGGTAAGATTACGTTGAAAGAAGCGCAAAACCTGATTGATACTTATTATGAAGAAAGCCCTGCAAGTACTTCTGATGATGATCGTACTGAGGAGGCTGATAAAGTAGCTTCGCGTATTGCTCAAATATTATCAGAGACAGCATTTTCATTTTCGCCTTTAGAATATCTTTCTATCCACAAGAAACTTTTCAAAGGTATGTATAACCATGCAGGTAAAATGAGAACATATAATATCACAAAGAAGGAATGGGTACTGGATGGTGCTACAGTTGTATATGGAAGTGCTTCACAATTAAAAGCCACTTTAGAATATGATTTTTCTCAAGAAAAGGAATTTAGTTACAAAAATTTAATGATGGATGAAATTATTCATCATCTTGCCTTGTTTATTTCAAGACTTTGGCAAATTCATGTATTTGAAGAAGGGAACACAAGGACAACGGCTGTCTTTTTCATAAAATATTTACGTACACTTGGTTTTAATGTGACAAATGATATTTTTGCAGAAAATGCTTGGTATTTTAGAAATGCACTTGTTCGAGCAAATTATACGAATCTACAAAAAAATATTCATGAAACAACAGAATATTTAGAATTATTTCTTAGAAATCTATTATTGGATGAAAAGAATGAACTTCGAAATCGTACAATGCATATAAGTGGATATTTTTCAGAAAAAGTGAACATTGAAACCGAAAAGGTGGACATTGAAACTGAAAAAGTGGACATTGAAACCAAAAAGGTGGACATTGAAACTAAAAAAGTGGACATTGAAACCAAAAAAGTGGACATTGGAAGTTTAAAGTTTAGTAAACGAACAGTTCATCATATTGAAATTCTATTTGATGAATATGGGTATAATCGAGTATTTGGTAGAAGTGATATGATGGAATTAGTTGGGCTAAAGAGTTCAGCTGTATCTAACTTGATTTCTAAATTGTTAGAAGCTGGGATAATTGAACCTGTTACAGGGCAGGGTAAAGGTAAATATAAGTTTAAGAATGAGGTGTGCTAAACACCTTTTTAATTGGACATGAATAGTGTATATTCAAAGTGTTTTAACAGGAATTTATGTGCACTTTTTTTGATTTGTTGATATAATAAAGATTACGTTGGAAAGTAGGGATAGTATGCCAAAACAACAATATGATGAAAGTAGTATCGTTATTTTAGAAGGTTTGGATGCCGTTAGAAAGCGTCCAGGAATGTATATCGGATCTACCGATTCAAAAGGTCTGCATCATCTAGTATGGGAAATTGTTGATAATGCGATTGATGAAGCTTTAAATGGCTATGGTGATGAAATCACAATTACACTCGAAAAAGATGGCAGTGTTACAGTAGAAGACCACGGGCGAGGAATGCCTGTTGGAAAACATAAATCAGGGGTAAGTACTCTTCAAGTTATTTTTACCATTCTACATGCGGGTGGTAAATTTACAAGTCATGGAGGCTATACAAGTGCTGGAGGACTACACGGTGTAGGTGCAAGTGTTGTGAATGCACTTTGTACATGGTGTAAAGTTATGGTACATGATGGAAAAGATGTATGGAGTATGACTTTTGAAGATGGGGGAAGTAAGATTGGAAAGCTTGAAAAAGTAGGGAAAACCAATCATACCGGAAGTATTGTTTCCTTTAAACCTGATCCATCTATTTTTAAATCGGTTCACTTTTCATATTCAACCATTTGTGAAAGAGCCCAAGAGGATGCTTTCTTACTAAAAGGGTTAAAAATGATCGTACGCGACAAGCGTAAAGAAGAAAAAGAAGTGGTTTACCAATATGAAGATGGATTAAAAGCCTTTATTGAAGAAGTGAATCAAGATCATACGCCAATGCACGATCCAATTAGCTTTAGAGGCGAAAGTAACCAGATCATTGTAGAAGGATGTTTCCAATATACAGATGAATATCAAGAAAACATTTTCTCATTTACCAATATGGTTCGTACGCGCGATGGTGGATCGCATGAAACAGGTGCGAAACAAGCTTTTACGAAAGTCTTTAATGAATATGCTCGTAAGAATGGTTTCTTAAAAGAAAAAGATAAAGGATTTGATGGAAATGATGTCAGAGAAGGTTTGACATTGGTCATCAATCTGACAATTCCAGAAGATTATCTACAATTTGAAGGACAGACCAAAGAAAAGTTAGGTACACCAGAAGCTAAGCCAGCTACAGAAACTGTGGTATCGGAAAACCTTCGTTACTTCTTGGAAGAAAATAAAGAGATTGCCAATGCCTTAGTGCGTAAAATCATTAAGGCAGCTCAAGCTCGTAATGCAGCTCGTAAAGCGCGTGCCGATATTCGTAATGGAAAAGGAAAGAATCGTTCAGAACGCGTGTTATCTGGAAAGTTGGCATCGGCCCAAAGTAAGGATGCCAGAAGAAAAGAATTATACTTAGTCGAAGGAGATTCTGCGGGAGGTTCCGCAAAACAGGGTCGTGATTCAAAATACCAAGCGATTCTTCCTTTGCGTGGTAAAGTGTTGAATACAGAAAAGGCAAGTCTTGAAGCCATTGAAAAGAATGAAGAATTAAATACTATTATCCATGCCCTAGGTGCTGGTGTAGGCGCAAACTTTACGGCTGAAGATTCAAACTACTATAAAGTCATTATCATGACCGATGCCGATGATGATGGAGCTCACATTCAAAACTTATTGTTGACATTCTTCTATCGTTATATGCGCGATTTGATTACGCATGAAATGTTGTATATTGCCTTGCCACCACTATATCGTATTGCCAAGGCTGGTAAAGAATACTATTTATATACAAATGAAGAATTAGATGAGAAAAAAGCCGAATTAAAAAATGGCTACACTATTACACGATATAAAGGTCTTGGTGAAATGAATGCCACTCAGCTTTGGGATACTACAATGAATCCTGAATCAAGAACTTTACTTTGTGTGACCATTGAAAATGCGATGATGGCCGAAAAAAGAGTGACTGAATTAATGGGAGATAAGGCAGAGCTTCGTCGTAACTGGATCGAAGACAATGTCGTATTTACTCTAGAAGATGATTATAAGGAGGTAAATGCGTGAAAGAAAAAGAAGTAAAACATAATGTTTTAAAGAATTCTTTAGAAGATATCATGGCGGATCGTTTCGCCAGATATTCTAAATATATTATTCAAGAACGTGCTTTACCAGATGCAAGAGATGGCTTAAAGCCAGTACAAAGACGTATTTTATATGCGATGTATGAAGATGGGAATACTTATAATAAGCCATATCATAAATCTGCAAAAACAGTCGGTAACGTTATTGGTAACTATCACCCTCATGGCGATAGCTCCGTATATGATGCGATGGTTCGTATGTCGCAAAATTGGAAGATTACCAATCCTTTAATTGATATGCAGGGAAATAATGGATCTATCGATGATGATCCAGCGGCTGCGATGCGTTATACAGAAGCGCGTTTAGCCAAAATCAGTGATTTCTTGTTGCAGGACATTGATAAAGATACAGTGGAATGGGCACCCAACTTTTCCGATGAAAAGATGGAACCCACTGTACTTCCAGCCCGTTTTCCTAACTTATTAGTCAATGGTATTACAGGAATTGCGGCTGGATATGCCACAAATATTCCTCCTCACAATTTGAATGAGGTCGTTCAAGCAAGTATTTATCGTATTTCACACCCCGATTGTTCATTAGAAGAATTGATGCAGTTTGTGAAAGGGCCTGACTTTCCTACAGGCGGCATCGTGATGGGGCTTGATGGAATCAAACAAGCCTTTCAAACGGGTCGAGGACGTATTTTAATTCGTTCTAAAGTAGAAATTGTACCAACACGTACAATCAAACAGATTGTGATTCATGAGATTCCTTATGAAGTCATCAAATCGAATTTGGTAAAGAAAATTGATGAGATTCGTTTAAATAAAAAAATCGATGGCATTTTAGATGTGCGTGACGAAAGTGATCGTACGGGATTAAGAATTGTGGTGGATCTTAAAAAAGATAGTAATGATGAACAGATTTTAAACTATTTATATAAAAATACAGATCTTCAAATATCATACAACTACAACGTTATCGCAATCGTGAATAAGGCACCCGTGCAAATGTCTTTAGCCATGATGTTAGATGCCTTTATCAACCACAGAGAAGATGTAGTGATTCGTAGAAGTAAATATGATTTAGCTTCCAAAAAAGATCGTGCACACATATTAGAAGGTTTGATCAAAGCTGTAAGTGTCATGGATGAGATCATTCATATCATTCGTAAATCAAAAGATAAGGCACATGCCAAAAAGAATTTGATTGAGCGTTTTGACTTTACTGAAAAACAAGCCGAAGCCATTGTCGTAATGCGTTTATATCGTTTAACAAATACAGATGTTAAAGAATTAAAGGCAGAATTCAAACAACTACAAAGTGATATTGCTGAATTAGAGAAGATTATTAGTGATAAATCTGAATTGCATAAAGTCATGGTGGAAGAATTAGAAAAGGTGAATGAAGAATTCAATACACCTCGTCTTTCAGATATTGTACATGAAGTGAAAGAAATCGTAATTGATGAAAAGGCCATGATCTCCAAAGAAGAATGCATGATTACGGTAACTCGTGATGGCTATATCAAGCGTGTATCTATGAGAAGCTATAATGCCTCTAGTGAATCTATGACACAAAGAAAAGATACAGATTCATTAGTATGTTACGGTGTAAGTCATACATTACAGACATTAGTTTTCTTCACAAACCGAGGTACATATGGATATATTCCGGTTTATCAGATTGAAGAGGCAAAATGGAAAGATTTGGGAGGTCATATCTCAAATTATATTAAGATGGATTCAAGTGAAAAAATTATCGCAGCCTATGTATTGGATTCTTTTAAAACAGGAGTTCATGTCATAAGTGCAAGTCGTCATGGTATGATCAAGCGTACTGAATTAAAAGAATTTGAAGTTTCACGTTCCAATAAAACAATGGCTTGTATGAAGATTGGTGCCATGGATGAAATGATATCGGTATCTTTATCTTATAAACCAGATGATCAAGTCATTCTAGTTAGTGAGCAAGGCTATGGCTTGATGTATCCGGTTGAACAAATTCCTTTGGTTTCTAATAAATCCAAAGGTGTGAAGGCGATGAATCTATCAAAAGATGATTGTGTAGCTTCTATTTGTGTCAGTCAAAATCGTGAGGAACAAGTCTTAGTTTCTACGACAACCCTTTCTTTAAAGCGTATGAAACAAATGGAGATTGCACCATTGAATCGTCCGGCTAAGGGTAATCGTATTTGTAAGTTAGTGAAGTCCAATCCGAATGTGATATTCAATGTACATATGGTTGATTTAAATACACCATTTGAAATTTATGCAGAAGATATTATGCGCTTTGAGGCAAAAGAAATCAGTTTGATGAATGCCCAATCTACATTCTCTTCACCACTAGGCAAAGTAGACAAGTTTGAGTGGATCTCACCACTTGAAAATGTTGCGGATGGTTCTTGGGTCAAACAAGATGATTTTGAACAGCCATCTTTATTTGATGAGGAAAAAGCATGAGTAAACAACAAGCTAATTTAGTATGTCTTTTAGTTGCGGCCATTTGGGGTGGCGGTTTTATTGCGACGGATGCGGCATTAAAGACATTTGATCCTTTTACCGTTTTAATGATTCGTTTTATTGGCGCTAGCATCGTTAGTATTATTGTATGTTTAGTCAGTCACGTAAAGGTTTCTAAAGAAGCCTTATTTCGTGGAAGTATTTCAGGAATTCTAATGTACTTGGCTTTTGCGTTTCAAACCTTTGGCTTATTCTTAACGAATACAGGTCAAAATGCCTTTTTAACAGCTGTCAATGTTGTCCTAGTGCCCTATATTGTATGGCTATTATGGAAAAAGAAACCGAGCCATCGTCAACTTGCGGCAAGTGTTGTTTGTCTTGTAGGAATTGCATGCCTAAGCTTATCTAAAGGATATTTCTCATTTAGTTTTGGCGATAGCTTATCTTTAGCATGTGCCTTCTTCTTTGCGTGTCACATCATCTCATTAGAGTATGCGACAGAAAACTCCAATTCGATTGCGATCAATGCCGTACAAATGAGTGTGGCGGCTATCCTTTCGATTCCGCTAGCTTTAAGGTTAGAAACAATACCACAAACAATCACTATGCATGCGTATATGAGTTGTGCCTACATGATTTTAGTGGCCACTTTCTTGGCATTTCAGCTTCAGACTTTGGCACAAAAATATACAGACGCATCGAGTGCGAGTGTACTTTTATGTACAGAATCATTGTTTGCGAATGTATTTGGATTCTTATTGTTGCATGAAGAGAAAAGTCCAATTATGATTTTAGGGGGGCTTTTGATCTTTGTTTCCGTTATTTTAACGGAATATAGTGGTCAATTTATATTGTCAAAACCCCAAAAAGATAGTAGAATAGATGAGTAGATAGTGAGGTTGACTAAAACATGGGTGCATCAATTTTATATACGATTGTGGGAGCCATCATTGGTGGCTTGGTTACTTTCTACTTCACTCGTAAGAAGTTTGAAAAGGAAATTAAAGAAAATCCACCAATTAATGAAAAGATGATTCGTGCAATGTTCTTACAAATGGGACGTAAACCTAGTGAAGCACAGATTCGTCAAATCATGAAATCGGTAAACGCAAACCGTAAATAATGATAAAGTGTCAAAAGACACTTTTTTTCTTTTCCTTGGTTGTTTGCGTAATGAAAGTTTTGGTTATATAATAGTTGTATATAAGTTATATTATTTTAGAAGAGGTTTTTATGAAAGATTTTGATTCGAATCGCATTTATCAAATACTAGGCGATGAATTTAAAAACATCTATATTGTGGATTGTGAAGATCAACAAATTCATGCTTTTAAGGAAACGTTGAAGTTGCCTGGTTTTTCATCATGCATAGATTATAATGATGCGATGAATCAATATATTGATGAACGTGTTTACGAAAAGAATCGTGATATGTTACGAATGGCTCTTTCATTTAACTCTTTATTTTCTAGGTTAGAAAAAACAGAACACTTTAATATTCATTACCAATCTAAAAACGATTCCGAAGTTCATTTTATGTACTCACACTTTGGACGTGTCATGGAAGATAATCGATTAAGTCAAATCATCATTGGTTTTGCGAATGAAGATTTAGATATTCGTAGGAATAATTTAGATATGTTTAATAATACAATCACACCAAATGGTTTTAAACGAAAAGTGTTGATTGTCGAAGATAATGAAATCAATCGCGAAATTTTAAAGGTCACTTTAGAAGACGATTATGATGTGATTGAAGCTGTCAATGGAGAAGAAGGCTTACAATTATTGTCGCAATACTACAAAGAAATATCCATTATTTTATTAGATGTAGTGATGCCTGTATGTGATGGATTTGAGTTCTTGACTCGCCAAAAATCAGATTCCTTACTAGCTAGTGTTCCAGTTATTGTGACGACTGGAAATAACTCACAGGAAGATGAATTAAAGTGTTTAGGTCTAGGGGCCGTGGATTTTATCACAAAGCCATATAATGCGCGAATTGTGAAGAGTCGAATCGATAGTGTGATCAAGCTTAGAGAATCGAGTGTGACTTTAGCAGCTATCGAAAAAGATGAATTGACAGGTCTATATACAAGACAGGCTTTTTATCATCATGCAAGAACGTTTACACATTTTATGACTGAGGAAAAGTTTCATGTGGTTATCCTAGATGTTGCGGATTTTAAATTGATCAATGGTACATATGGCACAAAGAAAGGAAATGAAGTATTGGTTTACCTTTCAAATGCCTTTAGATATTATGTAAAGAATGGTTTATTGACACGTTATGAAGGAGATCAATTATTAGGATTGTTCCATTGTAATGAAAAATTAGATGTGGATAGAATCAACAAGAATATAAATAAGATTGCAGAAGAAGCACCAATCCCAAATATTCGTATTAAGGTGGGTATTTATGAAGATGTCGATACAACACTTTCCATGCCAATTATTTGTGACCGTGCATTAATGGCAGAAAAGAGTATCTCCAAAGATTTCAAGACCAATGTAGCTTTCTATACAAATGAGTTGAATCAAAAACAATTAGCGCAAAGACAGATGGAAAATGATTTTAAATCAGCCATTGCGAATAAAGAATTCAAGGTGTACTATCAACCAAAATATGATGTGCAGACAGAACATATTGTAGGAGCAGAAGCTTTGGTTCGTTGGCAGAAATTAGATGGTACATTGATTTCACCAGGAGCTTTTATACCGTTATTTGAAAGTGATGGATTAGTTGTTCATTTAGATGAATATGTATTTGAGAGTGTTTGTCAATTCCAAAAAGAGCGAATGGAAAATAAACTTCCTATTGTTCCAATTTCTGTTAACTTATCTCGTGCCAGCATTCATTTTAGTGATGTAGTGGATCGCTATGTAGATATCGTGAAGCACAAACAAATTCCATTTGATTGTGTTCCAATTGAATTAACAGAATCTGCGACATTGTATTCAGAGAAGATTCTTGAAATCACAGACCAATTAGTGAAGGCAGGATTTAAGCTTCATATGGATGATTTTGGTTCGGGATATTCTTCATTGACATCTTTAAATGAATTGAACTTTAGTACCGTAAAATTAGACAAGAGTTTGATTGATTATATTCATCAAGCACGTGGAAAGAAAATTGTGCAACAAGCCATTGATTTAGGTCATGGACTTGATATGAAGGTGGTTGCCGAAGGTGTTGAAAGTAAAGAACAAAGGGATTGTTTGATCGAAATGAATTGTGATGAAATTCAGGGTTTCTATTATTCAAAGCCTTTAAAACAAGAAGATTTTATTGAAAAACTAAGAGCTTGATCAAGCTCTTTTCTTATATAAGGAGATATTATGCCATTAAAAATCATACGTCAGGATATCACAAAATTAAAAAGTAGATGCGATCGTGAATACGACAAATCCAAGCTTTGATGCGACTGGTGGTCTAGATCATTACATTCATCAACAAGCCGAAAATGAATTGGACGAGAATTGTAGAAGACTTAAAAGATTAGAAGTAGGACAAGCATGTCTTATAAGTGGATATAACCTAAGTACATATATTATTCATACTTGTGGACCTGTCTGGCATGGCGGTCACAATCATGAAGAAGAAAAACTAAGATCTTGTTACTTAAATAGTTTAGAACTCGCAAGTCAATATCAACTTAATTCGATTGCATTTCCATTGATTTCAACTGGGACAAATCAATACCCGAAATAACTTGCACAAAAGATTGCGACAAATAGTATTGTATCTTTTTTATATATTAAAAAATTGGTTTCGGATGCGTTTGTGGATGATATTGAGCGTACAAAAAAGGCAGGTATGAATGAACATTTCTCAAAGCCTTTGGTGATGGGGAAAAAGTAATTGAAGCGATTGGTAATTATGTGCAAAAAATAACTAAAATATAACCAAGTTAACGATATAATTGAATAAATGAAAGGTAGGTCCTATATGCAGACAATCATGCGATATGAATTGGTCATCAATGAAGCGTTGCGTTCGGCACTCATGTTGGATACACCAGATGAACAGATCAATGAGTTTATTCGTTTCTTTGGAAAACATATTGGATGTGATCGAATTTATATTTTTGAGGATAATAAAAAAGAACATGTGACCGATAATACATATGAATGGTGTAGTAAAGGTATCCAACCAGAAATTGATTTTCTACAAGGTGTGGATATGGATATCATCGATTGGTGGTACAAAGCTTTTGACAAGAAAGAAAATGTGATCATTCGCGATGTTGAAACAATAAAAAATGAGCATGTGTATACATATAATACGTTGAAGATTCAAAATGTTGAGCGTCTTGTGGTATGTCCCATTCGCTATAAAGATGAAATTAGTGGCTTTTTTGGCGTGGATAATCCGCCGATTAATGATCATTTAGGATTAACTACATTCTTAGATATGATCGCAACGTTGGTTATTTCTTTTTTAAAGATTCGTAATTCACAAAATAAGTCAAAGCGTGAAGCACAACTAAGTGGATATTCCGCCTTGGGACAGATCTATACTTCTATGCATTATATCAATGTGAAGACCAATCGTTTTCATATTGTGAAAATGGAACCGCAAATTCTTAAATATTTAGGAATCGATGAAATTAAGGATGTTGATGATCATTTTATGGATCATATTTGTAAGATTCATCGAAAATTCTGTCAGGCCGATTATTTAAATCGAGAAATTGAATTTATGGATCTTGAGACATTAGATGAAAGACTTCAAGGTAAAAAGTCGATAGACAGTGTTTTCTATGGTAAGCTTTCAGGTTGGTGCCGAGCTCGTTTTATTCCGGTTGATTATGATGAGGATAAAAGTTTACTCCATGTTCTATATTGTGTGGAATGTATTGATGATCAAAAGAAGCGGGAAGATCAATTATTATATTTAGCTCAAACGGATACAATGACGGGAATCTCAAATCGTCGTAGTGGTGAAAAGATGATTGAGCGTGTTTTAAACAACAAAGTCAGTGGTATGATGTGTTTAGTAGACTGTGACAAATTTAAATCTATTAATGATACGTATGGACACATGGCTGGGGATGAGGTCATTATTGCGATTGCGCATACGCTACAAAAATCGTGTCGTGATAAAGATGTAGTGATGCGTCTAGGTGGAGATGAATTTGCGTTATTTATTCCAGGTGTGACTGATCGTAAGTGTGCCAATGCTTTCTTTAAACGTTTGTTTGAGAATTTGAAACAAATCCAGATTGAATCTATAAAAGATCATCCGATTATAATGAGTTTAGGTGCTTGTTTCTATGATGGTAAAGAAGAATTGACCTTTGATGAATTATATTGCAGAGCCGATGCAGCAATGTATCAAAGTAAAAAAGTGGATGGATACAGTGCAACAATTTTCAGAAAGAAATAGTCTCTTTGTGAACAAAGAAGTTGTTTTGTACTTAAAAAGTGTACAAGTGTTAAAAAATAGTAAACATTTTTTAATTTTTGTGGTATTATACCCGAAACGGAGGGATATAAATGCAGAAGTATGTAGAAATTAAGCGGGATGGATTAACACTTCGCGGTATGCTTCATGTGCCAGATGACATAACAAAAAAGGTACCAATGGTAATCATTCTTCATGGATTTTGCGATGATCGCAATGAAATCAATTTTGTGCATAACGAGTTATCTCAAAGATTGTGTGATGCGGGCATTGCGAGTGTTCGCTTTGACATGAATGGTAGTGGCGAAAGTGATGGACGCTTTGAAGACATGACCATTTCAAGTGAGATTCTTGATGCGAAAGCCATGTTGGATTATGTCGAATCTTTAGATTTTGTCGATCCGAAAAAGATTGCACTTCATGGATGTAGTCTAGGAGGTTGTGTCGCAAGTATGGTGGCTGGACAATGTAAAGATAGAATTCAAGCATTGTCGTTATGGTGTCCTGCACCAGATTTAGTTTATAACTTGAAGGAACATTTGACTTTATGTGGTCAGGATGTTTCAAATATTGAAAAAGATGGATGTGCAGATGTGGAAGGATTGAAGTTGAGCCTAAAATTCTATCAGGATGCATGTACATTGGATCCATACAAAGAGGCTTCTTTGTTTGATAAGAATGTATGTACCATTCATGGAGATCAAGACATTACAGCTTCGTGTGAGTGTAGTTATAAGTATAAAGAAATTTTTAAGGAAAGAGCAAAATGTATTATTGTCCAAGGAGCAGAGCATCGCTTTAAATCGTTTGCGTTTAGAGAAGCAAGAATGAAAGGGGCTCTAGACTTTTTAAAGGACGAATTATTATAAATGAAAGAGAAGGAAATTTGATATGAATAAAGAAAGAAAACAGCCAACAACCCTATTTGCGGTAGTTTCATTTTTGGCTATTATTGCCGTATTGATCATTATGATCAACTTAGGATGCAATACAACACTATCTGTATTTGCGGGTGTTATCGTTGCGGTCATCACCACAAAACTTTTAAATATTCCATGGAGTGAAGTGGAACAGAACATTATTAAAACAGCCGCTGACTGTATGCCTACATTTTTGATTGTCATTATGGTTGGTATGCTTGTGGGAATCTGGATGGCCGGTGGTACTGTTCCATCATTGATGTATTATGGTATGCAGGTGATTTCACCAAAAATCTTAGTACCTCTTGCCTTTGTGCTTTGTGCTTTGACAAGTGAATTTACGGGAACATCTTTTGGCTCTGTGGCAACTATGGGTCTTGCGATGGTAGGTATTGCCGCTACAACAAGTATTCCTGTACCATTAGTTGTGGGTGCCGTTGTTTCTGGAGCATGGCTAGGTGATAAAATGTCACCTTTATCAGATACAACCAATTTAGCAAGTGGCGTAAGTAAAGTGCCTTTATATGATCACATTCATTCTATGCAGTATACAACACTTCCTGCAGCTGTAGTCGCTTTGATCTTATTTACAATTGCCGGCTTGTATTATAGTGGTGGAAGTATGGATCTTGCCCAACAAAAATTGATTTTAGACACATTATCTAAACATTTCAATATCAATATTCTATTGATTTTACCTGCCATTCTAGTTATTTTGATTTCTGTATTTAAATTACCTTCCTTATTAGGAATGGGCTTAGCCGTAGTTGTATCTGCTGCTTTTGCGATGGTATTTCAAGGCGTTAACTTTGTTGATTTAATGAACTATGCCTTTAATGGTTTCAGCATTGAAACAGGTGTATCCATTGTTGATCCAATGCTGAATCGTGGTGGTGTGCTTTCTATGTCTGAATTATTAGTGACATTTATGGTTGCCAGTGTAATGGGAGCTGTCATAACGTCTACTGGTATTTTGGATGTTTTGGCTAAAAATGTTTTATTAAAGTTTATCAAGAATCGTACAGTATTAGTCTTTGTCACTTTAGTCTATTGTTATGTCGTGAACTTCTTAACGGCAGGTGGACAAACTGTATCAATTATCGTAACGGAACAAACTTTTGAATCGGCTTATGAAGATATGAATATTTCTCGTAAAGTATTATCTAGAACACTCGAAGATTCTGGTACATTGTCTGCACCAATCGTTCCTTGGGGTGTTGCGACAATTTATGTCATGGGCGTACTTGGTTGCTCAACAGCTTATATTCCATACGCATGGTTTATCTTTATCGTTCCTATTTTCTCAATGATTTGTGCCATTACTGGGATTGGAATTTGGGATAAAGAAGAAAAGCCAGTTCGAAAATAAATGTCTTATATCTTTACTATCTTTTCGAATTGGTGTATAACTTAAATGTAAATAAAAAAAGGGAGCTTGTAGTACAGGCTGAGAGGAAAGTGTGACTTTCGACCTATAACCTGATTTGGATAATGCCAACGTAGGGAAATACTTTGTCTTTTTAATGTGAGTATACCTATATTGGTTGCTCACTTTTTTTTGGTGGCAAAATGGGAGCACCACTTTTTGTCACGTTAAACAATCATTTGGAAAAGGAGATTTTAAAATGAACACAAATGAAAGTACAGTAAGTACAGGCGCTACATATACCACTCAGATGGATGCTGCGCGTAAGGGAATTATTACGCCAGAAATGAAGATTGTAGCCCAAAAAGAAAAAATGACAGAAGAAGAACTAAGAGAATTAGTCGCATGTGGTAAGGTTGTAATTCCGGCCAATAAAAACCATAAATCTTTAAATCCTGAAGGCGTGGGAAGTATGTTACGCACGAAGATCAATGTAAACTTAGGGGTTTCTAGAGATTGTAAAGATTATGATGTCGAAATGGAAAAAGTTATGGCAGCCGTAAATCTTGGCGCAGAATCTATTATGGATTTATCCAGTCATGGAAATACGCAGCCATTCCGTCAAAAATTGACAGCTGAATGTCCTGCTATGATTGGTACTGTACCTGTATATGATAGTGTCATTCACTACCAAAGAGATTTAAATACATTAACCGCAAAGGATTTCTTAGATGTAGTCGAGTTACATGCCAAAGATGGGGTAGACTTTGTGACTTTGCACTGTGGAATCACAAGAAAGACGATTGATCAAATCAAAAAACATAAACGTAAAATGAATATCGTTTCTCGTGGAGGAAGTTTAGTCTTTGCGTGGATGTCTATGACAGGTGAAGAGAATCCATTCTATGAATACTACGATGAAATCTTGGATATCTGTGAAAAATATGATGTGACGATTTCTTTAGGTGATGCTTGTCGTCCTGGATGTTTAGCAGATGCCACAGATGTATGTCAAATCGAAGAATTGGTTCGTTTAGGAGAACTTACAAAACGTGCTTGGGAACATAACGTACAGGTTATTGTCGAAGGACCTGGACATGTTCCATTAGATCAAGTAGCTGCCAACATGCAGGTTCAGCAACAAATCTGTATGGGAGCTCCATTCTATGTGTTAGGCCCATTAGTTACAGATATTGCACCAGGCTATGATCATATTACAGCCGCTATTGGTGGTGCGGTTGCCGCTATGTCAGGAGCCGCTTTCTTATGTTATGTAACACCGGCAGAACACTTGGCTTTACCAAATGTCGAAGATACAAAACAAGGTATCATTGCTTCTAAGATTGCAGCACATGCGGCTGATATTGCCAAAGGTGTTAAAGGAGCAAGAGATATCGATGACAAGATGGCGGATGCAAGAAAGAATCTAGATTGGGATGCACAATTTGAGTGTGCGCTAGATCCAGAAACCGCAAAAGCAATTCGTCAGTCTCGTATGCCAGAAGATGATCATAGTGATACTTGCAGTATGTGTGGTAAATTCTGTGCTGTAAGAAGTATGAATAAGGCTCTATCTGGAGAGAATATCGATATTCTATAGTTGAAGTGTTTTTACATCGTTTATATTTTTTAACAAATCTTTGCAGAAATTAGTAGATAATGAGTATTGTTTTAAAAAGTATGATATATTAGGTGTGTAACGTTTAAATGTTATATTCTCACATAACATATGTTACTAAAGTGGGCTTAGTAAGTGTGTTATAATTAGGCGTAATAAGAAAGGGTTATTTATGAGTGAGTCAGTTTTAAATTTTCTTGAAGAAAAGAATCTTCCTGAAGTCACAAAAAAGAAACACACATATTTGATGATGGATGGACACGATCAAGAAGATATTTACGTATTAAAAGATGGTGTTGTGAAAGTGAGTATTGTTTTATGTGATGGGCGTGAATTCAATATCACTTATTTAAAAGGTTTGGATATGATTTCTTTGTTGAAAGATGAAATCAATAAAATGACAACGGCATCATTTCATGCTCGTATCGAAAGTGATACGGCAACTTTCTATCGTATCAACAGACAATTATTTGCACAATATGTGAAAGAAAATGAAGAATTACAGGCATATATAGATTCGTATTATCGCAAAAAGATGACCGAAGCTATTTATCGCCAGCAACTCATGACAATGAATGGGAAAAATGGAGCTGTGTGTGCATTTATCTATCATTTGATTCCATTATTTGGTAGACAAGTTAAAAAAGGTATATTTATTGATCTGCAAATCACGAATGATGATATTGCCAATTTCTGTGGGGTATCCACAAGAAACAGTGTCAATCGTATCTTACGCGGATTAAGAGAAGAAAACGTTATTACGATGGTATATCATAAGATCTTAATTTTAGATGTAGATTATTTAAAGCGCTATGTACAGTAAAAGGAGCTAATTTTAGCTCCTTTTGTTGTTTAAGGGTAACCAATTTTAATTAGGGTCATTATTTTTGGGGTCTATTTTAGGGTCAATTTTAGGGGCGACTTTTGGGGTC
>NZ_CAKVMR010000016.1 GCF_934772795.1 uncultured Holdemanella sp. | reverse complement strand
GTCTTGAATCAAAATCTTTTGTAATGCTAGATGGTTCAAACAGCTACAACGAACTTTTAGAAAGTAAGAACTGCACAAAGAAAGTATTAATCAGTCATGAGTCATATGATAAATTCAATCATTTAAATACAGTGAACAGCTTTCACAAATGAATTGAAGAAGGGTTGCAAAAAGATAAGGGAGTAGCATCGAAATATATAAATCGTTACAATGCTCTTTTTGTCATGCAAAGAGAAACGCAAGAAATGGATAATACAGAAAAGTTACAGTACGTACTATTTAGATTGAAAAACGAATGGTTGTTCGCATAAGTGATAAAAAGTAGAATTATAGCAATGTCACCAAATTGCTAGTTAAGCCAAATATAAAATGGAGGTATCTATGAAACATAAAATTATAGTCATATTTGTATTGGCGCTCATGTTTAGTTTGGCTGGGTGTGGAAATACAAATAAACTTGCTGAATACGATATGACAGGAATTAGTTTTATATCATATGCAGATATAGATACAGTATGCGAAGATGAAGAATTGACAACTGCCGGAAAAAATTTATTGTCTGAACAAGAGGAGAATTTGCTTTTATCTTATGTAATGGACAGTGCTATTGAGCTTTCTGCTGAATTGGGAAATTATGACCATTTAGTGTTTACAAATCCTCAATGGATTGAACGCTTTGGCGACTTGGAAAAATTAAAGCCCATAGAGTATAGTAATCTGTCAAAAGATATGCAAATATTTTTAGAAACTCAGATGCCTATATTAACAAACGATGGAAGCGTGTTGCCGGAAGGAATAGGACTGTATGAATATGAAGATGGCAGTTTGTTTGCGTTTCCTGTAAATGTAACACTTGGAGCCGCAGAGCCAATAGAGGCAAAAAAACCGCTGATTGTTTTAATAGACAATCCAGCAGAAACCCTTAAAGCGGATAGCTGTATGTTGCCATTGACTTCAAGCGGAAATGTGTTATTTTTGGATAATGATAATTTCCAACAGCTTTTTGAAAATAGTGAACTTAAAGATTACGGAGATATTCAGAAGTTTGACGAGAACTAACTTTTCACAATTGCATACTTACCCATAAGGGACAGCCGAGAAAATCGATTGTCCTTTTTTCTATGCCAATAGGCAGAAAGGAGCGACCAGACATGACGAAACCGAGAGATTATATTCAGAAAAAGATTATCTCTAATTATTTAAATATAACCTTATAAAATCGTGTATCTAGAATTAATAATTGAAGATAATGTTTTTTACTCTAAGCCACAATATTTTAGTAAATCTTTTCCTTTCCACTTCTTTTCTTTAACACTTAATGAGATAATTTTTCTTGAACTGTCTCAAGAGCTTTTTTAATATCTTCATTATCTGCGTAGGCATATCTTGATGTAGTTGAGATATCAGAAAGACCAAGAAAATCTTTAACATTAGAAATAGGGATACCATTTTTATACATCAACATATCACCAATGCATCTGTTAAGCCAATTAAAAAAAGAGGCAAGCGAAATTAATCGTTTGCCTTTAATAATTCTTCTAGAATTTGGACTGCATTTGTAGCAGCACCCTTACGAATCTGGTCTCCACAACAGAATAAAGATAATGTATGATTTGTTTCATCCGTGATGTCTTTACGAATTCTTCCAACATAGACTAAGTCTTGGTTTGTCGTATCCTTTGGCATTGGATAGATGTGATTTTTTGGATCATCCTTTAACACTACGCCATCAGCATGAGCTAATAATTCTCTAGCCTCATTGACATCCACTTCTTTTTCACATTCGATCGTGATACTTTCAGAGTGAGAACGCCAAATCGGTACACGCACACAAGTACAGTTTACTTTTAAAGCATCATCGTGCCACATTTTTCTTGCCTCGTTTTGCATCTTCCATTCTTCTTTTGAGATACCTAAATCATCAAAATCTCCAATTTGAGGAATTAAGTTAAATGCGATTTGATAAGGGAAAGCTTTTGATGGGATGCTTTCATCTTCAATTTGATTTTTTAAATCTTCAATTCCTTGAACACCAGCACCTGATACAGCTTGGAATGTTGTTACGATCATGCGTTTAATGTGATATTTTTTATGTAAAGCTTGTAAGGCTACAAGGGCAATAATTGTTGCACAGTTTGGATTGGCAATCAAGCCATGATGATTTTTAATGTCTTCTTTATTCACTTCAGGAATGACTAAAGGAACGTCTTTGTCTAAACGAAATGCACTTGAATTATCAACAACGATACATCCTGCTTCTTTGGCCCATGGCATCCACATTTTTGTGACGTCATTTCCTGTTGCACCTAATACATAGTTAACACCTTGAAAGCTTTCTTTTGTCAATTCTTCAACAATATGTCCATCGATTTCTTTTCCTTTTGATCTGGCACTAGCTAATAATTTAAGGTTAGCCTGAATGTTTCTTTCTTTTAAGCATTCTAACATTTGTTGTCCTACAGCACCTGTAGCACCGGCAATTGCGATTGTTGTCATTCTTCATTTCCTCCTACGAAAGTATCATATATAACTTGGACTGTTTTTGTGAAGTCTTTTTTCTTAACTCCCACTGTAATATTGATTTCATCACTACCTTGGGCAATCATGACAATGTTGATGTTGTTTTTACCTAAAGCACCAAATAATTTACCACTTGTACCTGGCTTATCTGACATGTTTTTACCAACTGTAGAAATTAAAGCTAAATCATCTTGGACAGTTAATTTATCTGGCTTTAGTTCATCTTTGAAGTGCGCCAAGATTTCATAAAGACTTTCTTCAATTTCTTTTTTCTCTACAACAATATTAAATGAGTCAATTCCACTAGGAATGTGTTCAATACTGATGTGGTATTTTTCTAGAATAGATAGAGCTTTACGAATGAAACCAACTTCATTTGACATATGCTTTTTGTAAACATAGATAGACATAAAATCTTTTTTACCCGCAATACCTGTAATTGGATATCCGCTTTTTACTTTTGAATGTTCTTGGATGATGGTTCCTGCATCTTGAGGACGATTGGTATTTAAAATGTGGATTGGAATATTGGCTTCTTTAACTGGGAAAATAGCTTCTTCATGAAGGACACTGGCTCCCATATATGAAAGTTCTCTTAATTCTGAATATGTGATATGAGTAATTCCTTTTGGGTTTTGAACAATTGTAGGATCCGCCATTAGAAATCCAGATACATCAGTCCAGTTTTCATATACGTCGGCATGTAGACATTTTGCCAAAATAGCACCCGTAATATCGCCTCCACCACGTGGGAAGACTTGAATATGTCCATTCGCACTTGTACCATAGAAGCCTGGGAAAACAAAGTGGTCATATTGGGCATATTTGGCTTGTAGTTTTGCGCTGGTCGCATCCCAGTCGATGGATTTATCTAATTTAAAACGAATAATATCTTTGGCATCCACAAAGGCATAACCTAGGTATTCAGCCATTAATTTAGCACAGAAGTATTCACCACGACTGACTATAACAGCTTGGGACATTTGGTTAAGATTGGTGTAAAAGGCATCCAACTCTTTTTCAATAGGTTGTTTTAGGCCCAGTTCATTTTTGATTTCGATGAAACGGTTTTTGATGAGTTTAAAGACACTCGATGCATCCACATGGTATTTTCTGTGGGCATCTAATAAGTAAAGCAGATCTGTGATTTTGTTGTCGGCCGCAAAACGTTTTCCAGGAGCCGATACAACGATGTATCGGCGTGTTGGATCTTGTTGAATAATGTTTTTGATTTTTTTGAATTGTTCTGCATTTGCAACACTAGAACCACCAAATTTTGTGATTTTTAACATATGACTACCTCCATAATGCGATAAAACTATTTTTATCTAATTCCTTAACTTTCTTAATGATTGACATATCCTGGTTTTCAATCCAGTAATAGTTTGCTTCTTTCTTTTGAATAGGATAGTAATTCTCTAGGGCAACATCACTACGAATTAGCCACGTTTCTTTTAATAGAGACGTATCAAATTCTTTTGGTGTCGAATAAACAATTTTTCTTTCTTTATTTTCAAGTGTATCTAAAGCATTCTGTACCATGGCCTGCGCTGTAGGTAATTGGCCAGCGCCCTGACCATAATAGCCTAGTGTATCAAAGCTGTGAGATAGGATTTTTTGGGCGTTGTAGTTGTTTGGGACATTGGCTAAAAAATCACTTTCATCCATGCAGCAAGGCGCAATAATGGAAATAATCTTATCGCCAATTTGCCTTGAAATGGATAAATGACGCAACACTTTGTTGTTCATTTTGATGAATTTAATGTCCAACATTTTGATTGTACGAATACCAGCATAATATGGAATGTCAACAATTGGTGTATTGAAGGCCAAGCTGTTAGAAATTTTAGTCTTATAATATACGTCAACACCATCAATATCGTTAGATGGATCTTTTTCAGCATATCCTTTATCTTGAGCTTGTTTTAAAACGTCCTCAAAATCTAAGTTGTTTTTTTGCATAGAATCTAAAATGTAGTTGCTTGTACCATTAAAAATACCTTCATAGCCTTGTAGTGGTTCAAGTCTTTTTAGCTTTAATAGGGCATCAATAAATGGTATACCACCTGCAACACAAGCTTCTACCTGAATGCTTCCTCCATACTCTTTTTCAAGTTCTAAATAGGTATCGAGATAGGTTGCGACAACAGCTTTATTTGAACTGATGACATGTTTTCCTTTTTTCAAAGCTTTTTGAATCAATGTGTTGGCGGGTTCTAATCCGTTTAAGCATTCAAAAACGATATCAATATCATCTTGAACTACCATATCTTCATTGTTAGAAAAATAAGGTAAGTTTTCTTTTTCTTTACGTACATAAACGTATTTTATATTGATATCATCCAATGACTTTGCCAGGATTTCAATCCCTTTTCCGACAACTCCATAACCTAAGATAACTGCGTTCATATCGTTCCTCCTGTATCTTTTTAGAAAACACTTGTTTTTAAAGTGTGAACATTGTATCATATGGAATATAGATTTTCAAGGAGGATTCTCATGAACGATTATATTTCTACAAGAGACGTACACCAAAGCGTTTCCAGCAAGCAAGCCATACTAAATGGAATGAGCCCAGATGGAGGTTTATACGTACTTCCAACTTTGGATCAGATTCATTTAGATCTATCTTTAATATGTTCAAAGTCTTATAAAGAAAATGCCGTTTATATTCTTTCACATCTTCTAACAGATTATACTAAGGAAGAATTAGAGGCATGTGTTGAAAATGCATATGCGAATTCTTTCTCTAAAAAAGAGATCACACCTGTAAAAAAAGTAGATGATATTTATGTCTTAGAACTTTTCCACGGTCCTACATGTGCCTTTAAAGATGTTGCGTTAACTCTTTTACCACAATTAATGTCCTGTGCTTTAAAAACTACGAACCAAAAAGCATTGATTTTAACCGCCACAAGTGGAGATACAGGTAAAGCTGCTCTATCTGGCTTTTGTGATGTAGAAAATATTGGTATCAATGTTTTTTATCCAGATCAAAAGGTCAGTGCCATTCAATATCGTCAGATGGTTACGCAAAAAGGAAAGAATGTGAATGTGTTTGGAATTCAAGGTAATTTTGATGATGCACAAAGCCAAGTAAAACACTTGTTCTTGGATTCAGAGTTGAATGCGTATTGTGCGAAACAAAATATTCTTTTGACAAGTGCCAATTCCATTAACGTGGGTCGTTTGGTTCCTCAAATCGTCTACTATTTTGATAGCTACAAACAATTAGTTCATCAAGGTGCTATCAAATTAGGGGATAAAGTTTCATTTAGTGTCCCAACTGGAAACTTTGGAGATGTTTTAGCTGGATATTATGCGTATTTAATGGGGTTGCCAGTAGAAAAATTCTATGTTGCCAGCAACGCGAATCGTGTATTAACAGATTTTTTAACGACAGGTATCTATGATCGAAATCGTGATTTTATCCAAACTATTTCGCCAAGTATGGATATTTTGATTAGTTCAAACTTAGAAAGATTATTGTATTATGCATCAAATAAGGATACGCAAAAAGTATCGAAATGGATGCAGGAATTAAATGAAAAGGGTCGTTATCAGATTGATGATGAGACATTTAAAACTATTCAAAACTTATTTGCGTGTGGCAGTGTAGATGACAAAGAAACAAGTGAAGAAATCAAATTGGTTTATGATAAGGCAAACTATGTTTTAGATCCGCATTCTGCGATTGCGTACAAAGTCGCAAAAGAATGTAAAAATCGTCCTATTATTTCTTTGGCTACAGCTTCACCTTATAAATTCAGTCAGGATGTTTTAAAAGCATTGGGTTATACAGAAGATAATGAATGGAAGGCTATGCAAGATTTGTCAGAATATTGTCAGGATGCCATTCCAACTCAATTAAGTGAACTTCAAGATCTTGAAGTTTTACACAATAAAGTCATTGATGTAGCTTCAATGAAAGATGTGGTATGTGAAAGTACAAAAGAGGTATTCCATGATTAGTGTATACGTCCCAGCAACAAGTGCAAATTGTTGTGTGGGATTTGATTGTCTTGGTATGGCTGTAGACTGGTGGGCTCACTTTACTTTTGAAGAAAGTGATACATTGATTGTAGAAGGGTGTCCGGATGAATTTAAAGGAAAAAACAATTTAGTCGTGCAAGCCTTTTATACAGCTTGTGACTATTTACATTTGGAGTATCCGACTTTTAAACTAACGATAGATACAGATGTGCCTTTTGCCCGTGGCTTGGGTTCAAGTTCAACGTGTGTTGTTGCGGGAATCTTAGCTTGTGATGCATGGTTTAAAAAGGGTATGGACAAGATGGAAATCTTAAAGATTGCCACAAGCATTGAGGGACATCCAGATAATGTAGCACCTGCTATTTTTGGTCAAGCTACAGCTTGTTTTATGGAAAGAGAAGACGTGAAAATGAGTCTTGTTCCATGTGCAAACTACCATTGTTTGGCCATTGTACCTCGTTATGAAGTTAAAACTTCTCAGGCAAGAAAGGTTTTGCCGACTGGAATGGCATTTAAAGATTGTGTTTCACAAGTATCACATGCATTAGTCTTTATCCAGGCTTTACAACAGGGGAATGAAGAACTTTTGGCAAGTTCTTGTAGGGATTTATTGCATGAACCATATCGAAGGCAATTTATTAAGGAATATGATAGGATAAAGAAGTATTGTGATTCAAAACAACTTCCAATGTGGATTTCAGGAAGTGGATCAACTATGATGGTTGTTTCGTTAGAACAATCTTATTTGGTTGATTTATCCAGGTTTTTAGAAGATAGTTTTAGTGAATTGGATTATAGATTTTTAACTATAGCCAAAGAGGGGGCGTTTATAAAATATGAGTAAATATTACGTTGTAAGTGGCGATATTTTACCAGATGTTTTAGAACAAGTTATGCAGGCGCGTATTTTATTACAGTCGGGTAAGGCAAAAAGAATTAGTGAAGCTGTTAAAATGGTTGGTATTTCGCGTGGCACATATTATAAATATAAGGATGCCGTTTTTTCATTTAATGCAGAACAATCGAATCGTAAAGCGATTATTTCAATGATTCTAAGAAATGAAAAGGGAACGTTGTCTAAAGTTTTATCTTTAGTTTCTGTAAAACAGGTTAACGTTTTAGCCATTAACCAAACAATTCCTATTAATGGCATTGCCAACGTAGCACTTACTTTAGATATTAGTGATTTAGAAATCAGTATTCAGTCTTTAGTCAGTTTAATTGAGGCTATGCCAATGGTAGAAAAGGCTGATTTGGTAGCTGTAGAATAATGAGACGTGTTTTAAGTTTTATATTTGGCTGGTGCTTTATCATTGTTTGTGTTGTGTTTAGTATCAAGAGTACAGCATTAAATCCAGATTTTTATATTCCTAAATATGAAGAGATGGATTTGGCTAATGATATTGGTGTATCTAAGAAAGATTTGAATCAAAGTATTCGCTTATTGTTGAATTATTTAGATGACAAGCGTGATGATATCAAGGGACATATCACATGGTATGGTGTATCGCAAGAAACTTTTAATGAAAAAGAAACGAGTCATATGGTGGATGTAAAGGTGTTGTATCAGAATGCTTTAAGGGTCGCAAAAATCTCATTTGTAGTTCTTGTGTTGATTATTTTATATTTTTACTGGAATGAAAAAGAATTGATGTTTGCGTATTTGAGTAAAGGTTTTTTAACGGCCATGTTTACATTCATAATAATGCTTGTATTCTTTGGATTCTGGATCTTTACAGATTTTACGAGTTTCTGGACATGGTTTCACACGATTTTCTTTACAAATCAATTGTGGCTGTTAGATCCAAATACGGATTTTATGATTTGTATGCTTCCAGAAACGATTTTTTATAAGCTAGTACTTGCTTGCGTAATCAAAGTGGTTTGTTTCATGGTTCCAACAAGTGTTTTGGCTATTTATTATATGGTGAAAAAGGCACCCATAGGTTTTGAAAGATGATTGTATTGGCATCAAAGTCTCCGCGAAGAAAAGAGATATTAAAAGATTTGGGCTACGATTTTATTGTTTGTCCAGCCAAAAAGGATGAAGTATTTGATTTAAGTTTAGGCTTGGATGAGGCTTTAAAAAAGGTGGCTGAATCCAAGGCGAAAGAAGTAAGAGAATCCTATTTGGACTCGATTGTTTTGTCGGCAGATACGATTGTATGTTTGGATGATAAAATATTAGGAAAACCTAAATCAAAAGCTGAAGCTATTGAAACATTGAAATCTTTATCCAATCGTAGGCATCAAGTAAAAACAGGGGTTTGTATCCTTTATAAAAATCAAACGATTTTACATCTGGAAACGACGGATGTGTATTTTAAGAAACTTACAGAACAAGATATTATTTCGTATGTAAATAGTGGGAAATGTATGGATAAAGCAGGTTCTTACGGTATACAGGAATGTGATTTTGTAGACCATATTGAAGGTGATTATACCAATGTGGTTGGTTTACCAAAATATGTGGTGGAATCGATGATGAAAGACGTTGCACTCTAGTTAGAGAAATGATAAAATATCGTGGTAATTATTAGAGGAGGAACATATAAATGTCTAATGTTATTAATAAAAAAGATTTAGCTGAAAAGTTGGCTGAAGAATTTGGTTGTTCAAAAAAAGACGCAACAGCTTATGTTCAATTCGTATTCGATACAGTAGCTGATACTTTAAAAGATAATGGTACTGTAGATGTATTCGGATTTGGTAAATTCTCAATTAGCGAAAGAGCAGCTCGTACAGGTATCAATCCAGCTACTAAAGAAAAAATTGAAATTGCTGCAAGCAAGTCAGTTAAATTTAAAGCTAGCAAAGCTTTGAAAGACGCTGTTAAGTAAGAAGATTCGATAATGAATCTTCTTTTTTTTCATGATATAATATTGAATACAAAATTAAGATAATTGAGAGGAGAATTCGATGAGTTTACCAATTTATGTAATTGGACACAAAAACCCAGATACAGATTCTATTTGTGCTGCTTTAGCTCTTGCTGAATTAAAAAGACAGACGGGAGTCAATGCGGTGGCTGCTCGTTTGGGAACTTTGAATCCAGAAACTAAATTTATATTAGATAAATTACATGTAGATATGCCAGCTTTATTAACGACTGCGCGTTCGACATTGGAAGAAATTGAAATTGATGATGCGGTGACAATTGAAGAAGGGCAAACCATTCGTCATGCATGGGATCTATGCTTAGAAAATCACGTAAAGACTTTGTATGTTGTAGATGATAAAAATGAATATAAGGGCATGGTTACTTTGGGTGATGTTTCTAAGGTTCAGATGCAGGATTTAAATATTACGAGTGAATTGTTGAAAGAAACGCCATTAGAAAATTTAGTTGCCAGTGTAAAGGGTTCTTTTATTCTAAAGGGAAATCTTGAAAGAAGTGGCTTTGTACGTATAGCGGATAAGCGCTTGATGGATAGAGATCTAAAGGGTGCCATCATGGTTTTAAATGATCATGAAGATAGTATGATCAAGAGTATGGCAAAGGGTTGTGCAGTTATTGTTGTGGCAGAAAACTTTGTTCCAAACAGTTATATTATCGAGATGGCAAAGCAGATGGGAGTTACTTTAATCAGTACATCTTATAATATTATGAAGATCATTCAAATGATTTATCGTTCGATTCCGGTTGAATTGATTATGACTCCGGCTAATAAAGTGATTCGCTTTAATAAGAGTGAATATGTAGAGGATGTGGAACGTGAAATGTTGAAGACGCGTCACTCATCTTATCCTGTTGTTTTCCAAAATAAAATTTTGGGGTCTGTTGCTCGATATAACTTATTGAAGGCTGAAAAGAAACAGTTTATTCTTGTAGATCATAATGAAAAGAAACAAAGTATTAGCGATATTGAAACAGCGGATATTGTAGAGATCGTGGATCACCATCGTATTGGTGATATTGAAACGGATCGCCCAATTGTATTTAGAAATATGATTGTAGGTAGTTCTTGTACAATTGTTGGATTGATGTATGCGGAGTATGGTGTTAAAATACCTGAAACCATCGCAAAATTGATTGCGTATGGCATGATTAGTGATACAATGAATTTTAATTCACCAACATGTACGACAATTGATCGTAATTTGGCAAATCGTTTATCAAGTGAGTATGATATTGATTTTGATGCGATGGCTAAAGAATTATTCGAAAACACGGCTACGATTCGTGGAAAAGAATTCAAGAATATTCTATACAATGATGTTAAGGAATATATGTTGAGTGGATATCACATTGCGGTAAGTCAGGTTTTTACATTTGATTTAAGTATTGTGGATGAAATTAAAGAGGATTTCTTGAAGTACATGGATGAACAAAACAAGATACATGAATATGACTTGATGTTGATGGTTATTACCAATGTTGAAGGTCGTGGATCACGTTTCTTATATGTAGGTAAGTTATCGCATTTTGTTCGTGATGTTGTAGAAGAGTTCAAGGATCAAGGATTTGTTTCTCGTAAAAAACAGATTGTGCCTCGTTTAGCACAAGAACTGGCATAAAGGGGGATTTAATATGGCAGTAGAAAAAAGATTAATGCATTATGCATCATTTGACACACAGTCAAGTGAAGAAAGTACAAGTGCACCTAGCACTGAAAAACAATTGGTTTTAGCTCGTGAATTAAAAAAAGAATGTGAATCATTAGGTTTTGATTCTGTTGAATTAACCGATACAGGTATTGTGTATGCATACTTAAATGCGAATACAGATAAAAAGATGGATCGTATTGGTTTTATTGCACATATGGATACGGCAACTGAAATTACGGGGGCAAATGTAAAGTGTCGTGTAATTTCAAAATATGATGGAAATACAATTCAATTAAATGAAGAGTATTCAATGTCTAAAGAAGAATTTCCAGCTTTGGCAAACTGCATTGGAGATGATTTGATTGTTACAGATGGAACGACTTTACTTGGTGCCGATGATAAAGCAGGAATTGCGATTATTTTAGAGGCTATGGAACAGTTGATTCAATCTGAAAATGAACATGGATTTATTGCGGTTGCCTTTACTCCAGATGAAGAGGTAGGTCGTGGTGTCGAAAACTTTGAATTAGATAAATTCCCAGTGGATTATGCGTTCACAATTGATGGAGATCGTATTGATTCAGTTGACTATGAAACATTTAATGCAGCACAAGCTGTTGTAACATTTGACGGTACAAGTATTCATCCTGGGGATGCCAAGGATCGTATGGTCAACGCAAGTTTATTAGCTATGGAATATGCTTCGAGTCTTCCAAAAAAACAAACACCTTCACATACACAGGGACGTCAAGGGTTCTATCATTTAGTGGGAATGGAAGGAATTTGTGAAGATGCAAAATTAACTTACATTCTTCGTAATCACAGTAAACAAAGCTTTATTGCACAAAAACAGAAGATGGAAGCTATTGCCGATAAGATGAATGAAAAATACGGAAATCGTGTTCATGTATCGATTCGTGATCAATATGAAAACATGCGTCAATATATGCATGGTGATATGCGTAGTGTGAATAAGGCAAAATATGCATTGCGTCAATGTGATGTTACACCAGTTAGTACACCGATTCGTGGTGGAACAGATGGTGCGATGTTGACGGCAAGAGGACTCATTTGTCCAAACTTAGGTACGGGTTCATTTAATCATCATGGTCGTTTTGAATTCGCAAGTATTCAAAAGATGGAAAAGATGGTTGAAATCGTATTAAAAATCGTTGAGTAGGAGGTTGTCATGGATTACGCTAAGGAAGCTTTAAAATTACATGCAAAATGGAACGGTAAATTGGAAACAGTTCCAAAAATGAAGATTGAAAATAGAGATGATTTATCAATTGCCTATACACCAGGTGTTGCGGCACCTTGTTTAGAAATCGAAAAAGATAAAAAGAACAGTTATGTCTATACGGGTAGAGCCCATACTGTTGCGGTTATTAGTGATGGTAGTGCAGTTTTGGGATTAGGAAATATTGGTCCTGAAGCAGGTATGCCGGTAATGGAAGGTAAGTGTGTATTGTTTAAGGCATTAGGAAATGTGGATGCCGTTCCATTATGTTTGAATACACAAGATACAGATGAATTGGTTCAGATTATTTCAAGTTTAGAGCCTAGCTTTGGTGGTATCAACTTAGAAGATATTGCGGCTCCTCGTTGTTTTGAAGTTGAAAAAAGATTACAGGAAAAAATGAATATTCCTGTTTTCCATGATGATCAGCATGGTACAGCTATTGTAGTTTGTGCTGCTTTGGTAAATGCTTTGAAATTGGCTGAAAAACAAAATCCAACCATCGTAATCAATGGTGCTGGTAGTGCTGGTGTTGCGATTGCGACTTTAATTTTAAAGATTGGTTTGGGTAATGTTATTTTAGTGGACAAACAAGGTATCTTAACAGCAGATATGGATCTAACAAGTGGTCAAAGAGGATTGATTGATAAGTTAAACAAAGAAGGAAAAACAGGTTCTTTAAAGGATGCGTTAGTTGGCGCAGATGTATTTATTGGTGTTAGTGCAGGTCATATCGTATCTAAAGAAATGATTGCATCTATGAATGAAAAGGCAATTGTATTCCCAATGGCGAACCCAGTACCTGAAATTGAGCCGGAAGACGCAAAAGAAGCGGGTGCCTATATTGTAGGAACAGGTCGTAGTGATCATCCTAACCAGATCAATAATGTGTTGGCTTTCCCTGGTATCTTTAAAGGAGCATTAAAAGCAGGAGCTACTTGTATCAATGATGCGATGAAAGAGGCGGCTGTTTATGCAATCAGTTCAATGGTTACAGAAGATATGTTGGATAGTGAACATATTATTGTTTCCGCTCTAGACCCAAGAGTTGCAGATGTTGTGGCTCAAGCAGTAGCGGATGCGGCAAGAGAAAGTGGTGTAGTGCGTGAGTAGAGTTGGTATTGTTGCAGAAGGTGGGGGTACTAAAGCTGCTTATTCTGCAGGAGTATTAAAATGTCTACTTGAACATGACATTGTTCTTCCTTATTGTGTAGGGATTAGTGCTGGTACAGAAATTTTATTGAGTTATGTCTCAAAACAAATAGATCGTTTAGAGGTTACAGGTATTGATGCGCCTTGTCAAAAAGGTGTTGTTGGATGGAGACCATTCTTTAAAGAAGGTTCTATTTTTGGTATTGAAGCTACATATGATTTTATTGAATCTAGAGTTCCATTGGATTTAGAAGCTTTCCAAAATAGTGAAACGCAAATGGAAGTGGGCATATATAATTTAAAAACGCATAAGGTAGAATATTTTGATAAGAGTTTTATTGATAAAGATGAAACATTGATCAAGGCAAGTTGCGCATTATTGCTTCTAGCTAAACCTTATAAATTTAATGGTGAAATGTGGATGGATGCAGGGCTTGTCGATATGATTAGTATTGAACAAAGTCTTCGTGCAGGAAATGATAAACATATTATCATTTCAACAAAGGAAGAAGGCTATGTTCGTAAGCCGGCTCCAAAATGGCAATTGTGGTTATCTAATTTAGTCTATAAGGATAAACAAATTACGGATGACTTAAGAAATCGCCATGTTCGTTATAAGGAACAGTGGGATAAGATTGCACAACTTGAAAAAGAGGGTAAGGCATTGATTTTACGTCCTCATAAAGATCTTGGTGTCACTCGTTATACAACAGATCCAGAAAAATTGGGCCCTTGGTTTCAATTAGGATATGATGAAACTCTTGAGCGTATAGATCAAATTAAAGAATTCATAAAATAGAAAAACCTGGAAATCCAGGTTTTTTGTTTTGCCACAACAATCATTTAAGGAGGCGTATTGTGGCATTAGTGACTACATTGTGCGAAGCGCAAATATGTATTAAACTAGAAACGAGGTTGTAGTCACAGTTTCTATTATAAAGAGTCAATGTGAATTTATTATTAAAACCGAAAATTCTTTTAAAAAAATTAGAAAGAGGCTATTATTAAGGTATGAATGGTTATTTTTTTGATATGGATGGAACTTTATACAATAACAAGTTTCATGAAGTGAGTGAGAAAACTTTTAAAATGTTAAATGAACTACAAAGCCAAGGACACTTTGTAGCTTTATCTACGAGTCGTTGTCAATCGGAATTAAAGAATCTTCCTTCTTGTATGCGAAATTTTCAATTTGATTGCATGATCAGTGATGGTGGGGCTTTGATTTTGAATCAACAAAAAGAGATTCTTGAAATGAATTGTCTTCCAAAAGAAACAATGAGGAGTATAGATCAATTTTGTAAAGAACGAAACTTGGAATATCGTTACAGTACACGAGAGGGGAACTATTTTGGTACGCCATATTCTAGTTTTGCGCACAATATATATTTTGAGTTGTATTTAAATAGTCCAGTTTATAAACCTTTTGAAAAGGATGATGTGTTGAATGTTTTACTTTTTTGCCAAGGAGAAACGAAAGAGGAATTAAGACCGTTGATCAAAAATTTGGGATACATAGAATATCCGGATTGTTTTGAATTACGTGCGAATCAAGTAGATAAGGCAACGGCTGTAAAGAAAATCATGGATGCTCATGCGTTTGAGACAACGTATTGTTTTGGGGATGGAACCAATGACATTGATATGTTGAAGCTTGCCGATGTGGGTGTTGCGATGGGCAATGCGTGTGAAGCATTAAAAGAAGTGAGTGATGTTGTGATTGGAAGAGTGGATGAGGATGGCATCTACAATTTCTTACTGGGAAAATAAAAGCTGAATAGGAGGAGAATAAGATGGCTTATATTTTAGAGAATGATGTATTGAAGTTGGAGTGTACAGAAAAGGGTGGCGAAATGCTGCACTTAGTAAAGAAAAGTACAGATCGTGAAACTTTATATCAGGGAAATCAAGGATGGTCTGGTAGAAATCCTTCTTTATTTCCAATGGTAGGAAATACATATACAAAGGATTATGAGATTGATGGCAAAAAATATGCGATGAAGAATCATGGTTTAATTCGTTATGCGACCTTAAAGGGTGAAAGTAAAGAGGATGAACTTGTATTTAGTTTAGATGCGAATGAGGAAACATTAGCTCAATATCCTTTTAATTTCCATTTTGAGATAGGATATAAATTGGATGGGAATAAAGTTTTAATTCAGTATCATGTAAAAAATAATGACTCTAAGGATATGCCTTTTGGGTTTGGTTTGCATCCTGCGTTCAAGTTGGATGATGAATTTTCTACATATACTTTGGCATTTGAAAAAGAAGAAAACGCAAAACAATTGTTGTTTGATCCAAGTTTTGAAAAGAATGTGGAATATCAGGATGTTGCATTCAAAGAATGGAAATTGTCTCGAGATGATGTAAAGAAGTATGCGACGATTATTTATAAGGATTTAAAATCGAATTATGTAACTTTAAAACATGGAGATGAAGAAGTGGTTCGTGTATCGATTGAGGGATATCCATATTTAGCTTTATGGACTCATGATAGTGCATCGGATTTCTTATGTATTGAGCCTTGGTATTCGCATGGGGATTTTGAAAAAGAGACACCAGATTTCTATCATAGAGAAGGAACTATGGTTTTAAAACCAAATGAAGAATGGTCTTGTTCATACTGGATCGAGGTGCTTTAAGAAGGAGAAATCCTTCTTTTTTTAATTAAAATTTGTATTTTTAAAGAACAAATTTGCACTTTTTAGTTTACTTTCGTCCAAAATCTTTTATTTTAGTTAAAAATGGCTATAATGAAATTAAGTTCAGAAGGAGAAAGAAAAATGTTCGGAAAAGAAAAATCAACTTGGGAAGAATTAAGTGGTATTTTTACTGCACAGGAGATCTACCAACAACCTGCTACTTGGGCAAAAACAATTGCTCAAATCAAAAATGAAAAGGAAGCTTTAAAAAAATTCATGGAACCTGTATTAAGTGATCCAGATTGCGATATCGTGTTTACAGGTGCTGGAACTAGTGAATATGTAGGTAATGCTTTATATTCATATATTAACCGTTATACTGGTTATCATGCAAAATCATATGCTTCTACAGATTTAGTAGAAACTCCAGAAAACTATTTATCAAGAAACAAAAAGACTTTATTAGTGAACTTTGGTCGTTCAGGAAACTCTCCTGAAAGTGTTGGCTCTGTACAAGTTGCTGATGAAGTATGTAAGGAAAATGTTTATCATTTATTCATTACATGTAATAAAGATGGAGCTTTAGCAAAAGCCGCTGCTACTCGTGACAATGCTTACGATATTAACTTGACTCCAGAAACTCATGACCAGTCTTTCGCAATGACTTCAAGTTTCTCTAACATGATGTTGGCTGCATTATTATGTTTCCGTTTAGATGATATTGATGAAGCTGCAAAAGAAATGGAAAGTGTTATTGCTCAAGGACAAAAATTTGTTGATGAAGGATACAAAGTATGCGAAAATTTAGTTGCTGACTTTGCAGAATTCAACCGTATTGTATACTTAGGTGCAAATACATTGAAGGGTATTGCTCAAGAAAGTCAATTAAAGATTTGTGAATTAACTGCTGGTACAGTTACAACTACATTTGATAGTCCAATGGGATTCCGTCATGGACCTAAATCAGTTATCAATGATGAATGTTTAACAGTTGTTTATTTATCAGATGATGAATATCAAAGACAATATGAATATGACATTATTAAAGAAATGAGTGGACAACGTAAAAAGAATCGTTTAGTTGCTGTTTCTAGTCATGCAGATGCTGAAATCGAAGGATTAGTAGATACATTCATTAACTTTGATTTAGATGCACCTAAAGATAATATTTTCTTAGGATTTGACTACATTTTAGTGGCTCAGGTTATTGCGTTGTTTAAATCATTGAGCTACAAGATTACACCAGACAATCCATGTCCAACAGGTGAAGTAAACCGTGTTGTTAAGGGTGTAACTATTTACCCATATACTGCAAAGTAAGAATTCAGAGGAGAAAATTAGAGGAGAAAAAAGAAGATGATAGGATTAATTGTTACTGGTCATGGCCACTTTGCGACAGGTTTAACTACAAGCTTAAACTTGATTGCTGGAGATGCAAAAGATTATGTTGCTGTAGATTTTGAGGCTACAGATTCAACAGATGATTTAGCAAAAAAATTAACAGACGCTATGGATTCGTTAAAAGACTGCGAAGGAATCATTGTATTAAGTGATTTAGCTGGTGGTTCTCCATTCAAAACGGCTGTTGAAATTGGATTCCCAAGAGGAAACGTAGAAGTTGTTGCAGGTACAAACTTAGGTATGTTAGTTGAAATCAACTTAACTCGTACTTTCTCTGAAGATGTTCATGCTTTAGCTGAATCTGCATGCAATGTTGGAAAAGACCAAGTTATGCGTTATGTATTCCAACATGTTGAACAAAACGACGATTTTTCAGATGGTATCTAATATTTAAGCTAGGCTTTGCCTGGCTTTTTCTTTTGTAAAAACTTTTCAAATATTTGTAAATGAGGTATGATATTTTTACATGCGGAGGTATTTAGAATGGATTATAAAACTAGAATTGAGGCGTCTATTCAAGAACATTTAGATGCTTATATGGAAATTGTAAAAACACTTTATGAAAATCCAGAAACTGGATTTCAGGAGTATGAAACACAGAAGGTATTGGTGAAGTATTTAAAAGATGCTGGATTTGATGTGAAGTCGAGCGTTGTGATCGATACAGATTTTGTAGCTGAATATAAATCGGGTAAAGAAGGACCAACGATTGCTTATATGTGTGAATATGATGCACTTCCTGAAGTTGGACATGGATGTGGACATAACTTGATTGCTGGTATTGGTATTGCGGCTGGAGAAGCTTTAAAGAGTGTCGTGGATGAAATTGGTGGAACTGTACGTGTTGTGGGTACGCCTGGTGAAGAAAACTTTGGTGGAAAAGTGAAGATGAGTGAAGCTGGGGTATTTGATGATGTAGATGCAGCTTTGATGGTTCATCCAAGTACAGAAAATGGCGTTGGATCTAGATCGTTGGCGATTTTACCAATTAAATATGAATTCTTTGGTAAGAATGCACATGGATGCCATCCTCAAGAGGGACATAGTGCATTGGATGCAGCTATTAGTACATATACACAGATTTCAATGTTACGTCAGTTTGTAACTCCAGGATCATATATTCATGGAATTATTCGTGATGGAGGTCTTGCAGCGAACGTAATCCCTGCTTATGCAAGTATGGAATATTATTTTAGAGCTACTACAATGGCATATTGTAAAGAGATTGCAGCTCGCGCAGAAGATTGTGTGAAGGGATCATGTACTGCAAGTCAAACAACTTACAAAACAAGCATGTATGAATGTCCTTATGAAGATACAAAAATCAACTATACGCTAGCTGATATGTTGACAGAAAAATATAAAGAGCTAGGAGTTGAGCAAATTAATCCGGTTGATGAAGTTCCATGTGGTTCTACAGATGTTGGAAGTGTAAGTTATGTTTGTCCAACAATTCAGGGAACTATCAAAATTGCAGATTGTTCTGTGGCTGGACATTCAAAGGAAATGGCGGCTGCAACGATTAGTGAAGAGGGAAAAAATGGATTAGTTAAAGCAGCTACAGCTATTGCGTTGGTTGGCTTGGATTTGATTACTAAACCAGAAATGTTAGAAAAGGCAAAAAAAGAGTTTAAAGAAAGAACATGTTAATTTGCATGTTCTTTTTTATGAAAAGGTTTTCAAAATAGATTTTAGAAACGATTTTGTGATAATTATGTGTTTTTTTTGCCAATTTTTATAATTGTTAGTGATAAAAAATAAAAAATTACTAAAAAGTGCAAACATTTTCTTAAAATGTGTAAAGCATTTATGCATAGAAAATGTATAATATAGTCAAGATAGTTATTCTTTAAAGAAGAAAGCGCTATCAGGAAGGAGAGAGAATATGCCAAATATCTTATTAACAAGAATCGACAATCGTTTGATTCACGGTCAAGTTGCAACTCAATGGAGTGGAGTTCTAGGAGCTAACTTATTATTAGTTGCAAATGACGCTGTCGCAAAAGATGAATTCCGTCAAGGTTTGATGAACATGGCTGCTCCAGCTTATGCTCAGACTCGTTACTTCTCAATTCAGAAGACAATCGACATTATTGGAAAAGCGAGCCCTGCTCAAAAAATCTTCATCATTTGTGAAACACCTCAAGATGTATTACGTCTAGTTGAGGGTGGTGTTCCAATTAAAAAATGTAATATTGGAAACATGCACATGTCTGAAGGTAAACGTCAAGTCGCTACTACAGTAGCTGTAAATGACGATGATGTTGCTGCATTCAAGAAATTGCAAGAACTAGGTGTTGAATTAGAAATTCAACGTGTACCTGACATCGCACCTGAAGATATTAATAAACTTTGGAGCTAATCCAAAAAAGGAGAAAATGAAAAATGAATATTGTAGAAATTGTGTTATTGGCAATTGTAACATTCTTCTTTGCCATCGACCAATTCTCATTAACTGAAATCGTTTATCGTCCTATCATTGCTTGTCCAATTATTGGTGCAATCTTAGGTGATGTAAACACTGGCTTAGTTGTTGGTGGTACATATGAGTTAATGATGGTTGGTAACATGCCAGTTGGTGGAGCACAGCCTCCTAACGCTGTATTAGGATCAGTTGTTGCTATGATTTTCGCTGTTAAAGCAAAAATGGATATTAATGCTGCTTTAGGAGCTTGTATGATTTTCGCTACATTCGGACAATACGTTGTAACATTAACATTTACAATCATGTCTGGTTTAATGGCTAAAGCTGATAAGGCTGCTGCTGAAGCTAACCCTAAAGGAATTACAGCTGTATGTAATACTTCTATGGCTATCTTAGGTACTTTATTTGCTGTAATCGCTATTTTAGCATATGTTGGTGGAACTGCTGCTTCTGGTGCTTTACAAAGCTTAAGTGAAAACGCAAGTTGGTTCATGGGTGGTTTAAGTGCTGCCGGTGGAATGATGCGTTTCGTAGGTTTCGCTGTATTGTTAAAGATTATGCTTTCTAACGACTTGTGGGGATGGTTACTAGGTGGTTTTGCAACTGCATTACTATTCGGTAACGTTGAAGCTACTGCTTCTGCTTGCTTGATCTTAGTTGCATTCATCGGTGTTGCAATCGCATTATTAGACTTCAAGATTACTTCTATTGAAACAAAAGCTGCGCAGGGAGGTGTAAGTGATGGAATCTAATGCAATGACTTCTTACAAGGATCTTACTCCTGCTGCAAGATTAGATAAACAAACTTTAAACAAAATGGTATGGCGTTCTTGCCAATTACAGGCTGCGTTCAACTACGAACGTATGCAATCTGCTGGTTGGTTATGGGCTATGTTACCAGGCTTGGAAAAAATCCACACTAATAAAGATGACTTAGCTGCATCTATGACTCACAATATGGATTTCCTTAATACTCACCCATTCTTCGTAACATTCGTTATGGGTATCGTATTATCAATGGAACAACAAAAAACTGATATTCAGACAATCCGTTCTGTACGTATCTCAACTGCTGCTCCATTAGGTGGTATTGGTGATGCATTGTTCTGGTATACATTAATTCCTATCACTGCTGGTTTAACTGCAAACATGGCTATTGATGGAAGCATCATGGGACCAATCTTATACTTCGTTATCGCATTTGGTGTTGAAATGGTATTACGTTTTGCTTTAATGTACTGGTCATACAACTTAGGTTTAACTGCTGTTAAGATGATGACTGCTAACGCAAAAGCATTCACTCACGCTGCTAGTGTATTAGGTGTATTCGTTGTTGGTGCTTTAATTTCTAACTATGGTGGAGGAACTAAATTAGGTATCTCTATTGCCAATGGTGAAGGTGATCCAATCGTAATCCAAAACTACTTAAATATGATTTTACCTTGCTTAATCGCATTCGCATTCACTATGATGTGCTATGTATTGATTAAGAAGAAAAACTGGACTCCAGTAAAATGTATCGCATTATTCTTAGTAATCGGTATTGTTGGAGCTGCATTCGGTATCTGGTCTGGTTCATATACACCATTAGTACCAGTTCCTTGGACAGTAGTCTAGTCGGCTAATCTAACGAAGTTAGAATATTTTCTCTCAAATATAAGGTTGTAACGGATTATATCCTTACAACCTTTAATTTTATTTTTAGGTCATTAAATATTAAAATTTAATGGTTTAAAAATGAAATTAAGGAGGTACATAATATGGCAGATAAAAAATATCCAGTTCTTTATGTGACAAGTGTCAAAGGAACTATTTTTAGACATTGTGGAGTTTACAATACTATCTATTTTAATGTACATAATAATAAGGAATTAGAGGATAAACCTTATTATTTAGAATATATGGAAGAGACAAGGGAAGAAGTATACAAGGCAATCCAAAACAAATTTACGATGTCTCAACCTTTAAAAGTAACGAATGATCATAAAGTGTTTATTATTTTTAGAGGAAACATTGACATGCGTGATGTAAAGACATTCTGTAAAATGATGCTTCAAGAATTAGAGTATTTTACAGAAGGTGTGCATGAAGCAGATTATGCGGAATTAGAAACGATGTTTATGGAGATTGGTCGTGCCCCAAGTTTTTTGAAGGCTTCAAAAGTCGGAGAAAAGTTGACACAAACCGATATTCTTGACAAAATAATGGTACACATGGATGGTCATGATCAACCACAGGATAATGGTTGTCTGACACCATACACAGATTATGTGGATTCTAAAGAAGAAGAGAAACGACAGAATCTTGAAAAAGAAGAACTCGAAGAAGTAGTTGAGTGGTAAGGAGATAGTTATGGCAGAAGGAAGAAAGACAAGAAAAAAACAGGGAACAGATTTAAAGGGTAATGTATCTGGTTGGCATGTTTATAAGGATGAGCGTGGAAGAGCTGTATATTATGATGTATTCTCTAAAACAGGATATATTTTGGCAAACAATGAAGATCGATATAAACAATTCAGTATGCGCTTTGTGATGGGAGCTATTGGATTTATCTTGATGTTGATGTTTGATATGCCAATCTGGTTATGTATTTTAGCTGGCGTTGCAGTATATGGATTTTTAGAATTTAGATTCAGACGATTCTTGAAAAATTTAACTCGTGTTGAAAATTTTAAATGTGATGAAAAAATGAAGAGTGAGGCTTCTATTAAAACATTAGATACAAATAAAGTAATTTTGAAAATGGTTTTATTGTTAGCATTAGCTGTATTGATCATCATTAATGCATATAATGAACATTACACAGGTTGGATGTTAACTCTTAATTATGTAATTAGTGCATTAACGTTTATCTTTGCGTTATATCACGCTAAAGAATTGATTTCTAGAAAGAGTAATTAAAAGGTTCGATTGAACCTTTTTTTATTTGCATAAAAAAAGGCGCATCTTTAAGATGCGCAATATTTGTTTTAGCGAACTAATTCTTCCTGGTGACTAGCGTAAGTGTATTCTTCAATTGTATACATAACGCGTGCTTTGATTAAGTCTTCAGGTGTATTGTTTAATTTACCTTCACGTACCATAGTATATTGGAAAGGCATATATTGACTTAACAATGGTAATGGTACTGGGTGTTCTTTTAAGTTAACTAATAATTTAGCTAAAGCATTCTTAACATTTTCTTGAGGTAGATAGTAACGGCAGCGGTCAGAGAATGAATACTTACGTTTGAATGCAATTTCATTTTCTGTACCATGATAATATGGAGCCCATTTACCTGGGTTTGCTAACATAGCTTTGTCTAATTCTTCACGGAAGTGACTCGTTTCAAATCCATAAACAGCTGCTAATTCTTCTTCGATCATGCATAATGAGAAGATTCCTTCACGAGCTGCATAAGTAAGTCCTGGACCAACTTTTAAGATGCCAACACCATCTTCTACTAATTCACGTAATTTGTATTTTGTTTGGTAATCTGTTGAGTGACCTTCAAATACTAATTTGTCAAAATCTTTAATACTCGCCATTAAATCTTTAGCACGTTCACGATCATATTCTTCACATCCAGCGTCTTTTTCTTCAACACCAGGCTGAACAACAGCAGCAATAACGTGGTTCCAAGCATCTGCAATTCCCATGTCATCAAATGCTTTTTCGAATGTAGCTACTGTACTCTTGAAATCTTCAGGTTTTGTAACTTGCATACCAGCATTTTCTTCTTGTGCTCCACCTGGAATTGGAACTTCACTACCGACGATATATACAGGGTGAATAGCTTCTGGATTTTCTTGAAGCAATTCTTGGTAAGCTTCTTCACAAACTTTAGCCAACGTAGCTCCACGACGAGCAATGGTTTCATCACTCAAACGAGTATTTGGATCATCATCAGCAACTTTCATACTTGTATCAATGTGGATCTTTGTGAATCCAGCACGGACATAGTCGTGTACTAATGTTTTCGCATATTCCATAGCTTCTGTTTCTGGTTTGTTTGCGACAGTTAATGGTCCTAAGTGGTCTCCACCTAAGAAAATACGATCACTTGATAAACCAGCTTCTTTTGCTTTTTCATGACAGAAGTTGAAGAAATCTTTTGGTGTCATTCCTGAGTAACCACCATTTTGATCTACTTGGTTTGCAGTCGATTCAATTAAAACACATGAATCTTGTTTTTTTGCGGTTTCCATCGCAGCTTCAATAACGAATGCATTACTTGAACAGCATGAATAGATAGCTACGGCTTTACCTTCTTTTTGTTTTTTAACAATGTTTAATAATGGGTTTTGTTTAGGCATTGTATGTCCTCCTTAACTGTTTATATTATACAGTATCTTTAACTTTTTTTCTTCTTTTTGGTGTAAAGTCAATTAAAAAGTGCAAATATTACTAATTTGTTAAAAATGACAAAAGCATTACTAAAATGTACATTTTATTTTGAAAGCGCTATGTTATAATATAAGAAGAGAATATGGAGGAGATAACAATGAAGGTTATTGTATGTGAAAACTATGATGAAATGTCCGCAAAGGCATTTGAAGTCATGAAAGAATTATTGGATGCTAAAAAAGATGCTGTCTTAGGTTTGGCAACAGGATCTAGTCCAGTTGGATTATATAAGGAAATGATCCAATACCACAAAGATGGATACAGCTATAAAGATATTAAATCTTATAACTTAGATGAATATGTAGGAATCGATCGTAAAGATCCTCAATCTTACTATACATTTATGTATGAAAACTTATTTAAAGATATTGATATTGATTTAAATAATACACATGTTCCTTATGGAAATACAGAAGCTGATTGTAAAGCTTATGAAGATGCTTTAAGTGAAGTATCAATTGACTTACAAGTATTAGGAATTGGTCAAAATGGACACATTGGATTCAATGAACCTGGTACACCATTTGAAACATTAACTCACATCGTTGATTTAACAGAAAACACTCGTGAAGCGAATGCTCGTTTCTTTGACAATGATATCAACAAAGTTCCAACACAAGCTATTTCAATGGGAATTGGAACAATCATGAAATCTAAAAAAGTATTATTAGTAGCTAATGGTGAAAATAAAGCAGATGCTGTTAAAGCTATGATCGAAGGACCAATCGATACTGCATGTGCTGCAAGTGCATTACAAAATCACGCTGATGTAGTTGTTGTATTAGATAAAGCAGCTGCTAGTAAATTAACTAAATAATTGCGATTGTCTTTATTAGGATAGGGAATTCATTTCTCTATCCTTTTTATTTGTGCTAAAATTAAGCTGTATGAAAAAATGGATATATAGAATTGTTTTTGTCGTTAGCCTTTGTGTATTTGGGTATAGTGCTTATAATTTATGGGACATTTATTCACAGAAACAACAAGTTGAGACACAGACAAAACAATTAGAAGCAAAAGTAATTAAGAAAAAAAGTGAAAATAAAGTAGAAAAGAATGTTTTAGAACCAGACTGGACAGCACTTCAAGCAGAGAATCAAGATATTGTAGGATGGATCTATGTTCCGGGTTGTGACATTTCTTTTCCTGTTATGCAGTCAAAAGATAATGAATATTATTTGAATCACACCGTGAGTGGGGAATATAATAATAGAGGTTCGATTTTTTTAGATGCGAATGCGAATGCACAATTCCAAGATGATAATTCCATTATATATGGACATTCTGTTGAAGGTAGAGGCATGTTTACTTTATTAAAGAAGTATTGTGATGAAGATTTTTTTAAGTCGCATCCAGTATTTTATGTATTAACACCGGATGCAAATTATAAATGTCATGTATTTACATTTGCGAAAACTACGGATGATAGTGTATTCTATACAACGTCATTTGGAGATTATAGACAAGAGACTTTAGATTCTATGAAACAATCGTCTACATACTTCAATGATTTAGTGAATACAGATCAAAAATTTATTTCTTTATCCACATGTGATTTAGATTATGGATTTGAATCGAGTCATCGTTTTGTTTTGACTGGGCAACTGGAAAAGACAAGTGACGATATTGTTTTAAAAGATTGATATATGATATACTTGGTGAGGTTTTTAATATGAAAATTTGTTTTGTGACAGGAGGAACAGGGGGTCATATTTATCCGGCTTTAGCTTTAGCGGATAAAATGAAAGAACTTGATTCTTCGACTGAAATATTATTTATTGGAAATGATGATCGCATGGAAAAGGATTTGATTCCACAAAATGGCTATGCGTTTAAGGCTTTGCATACTTCTGGATTAGTAGGAAATGTATTAAAAAAATGCATGGCGGTTTGTCAGATGTTTAAAGCAGAAGGTAAGGCAAAAAAATACTTAAAAGAATTCAATCCAGATGTGGTTATTGGATTTGGAGGCTATGTGAGTGCACCAGTTATTATGGCAGCTCATTCTTTAGGTATCCATACTGTAATTCATGAACAAAACTCTATTGTTGGTAAGGCTAATCAGCTTGTTATGAAGAAAGTGGATGCGATCATAACTTGTTATGAGAAATGTAACGAGGTTTTCCCAAAGGAAAAGATTCATATGTTGGGAAATCCAAGAGCAACAATTGCCAAAGAGGCAAAATTTGATGAAGACTATTTTAAATCATTAGGTTTAGATTTAGATAAAAAAACCATCCTTATTATGATGGGTTCTTTAGGCTCTAGTTCAGTAAATGAACTGATGAAGAGTGCTTTAAAGGATGTCGATGATGATTTACAGTTTTTGTATGTCTGTGGAAAAGACAATTCTCAAGATTTGAACTTATTTGAAAACCAAAAAAATATTCATGTTGTACCATATGTAGATACATTGCGTATTTATGGACATGTCGATGGAATGATTTGTCGTGCAGGAGCAACAACGCTTGCAGAAGTAACAGCTTTAGGTATTCCTTCTATCGTAATACCAAGTCCTTATGTGGCAAATAACCATCAATTTTATAATGCGAGCATGCTACTAAGACAACAAGCTTGTCGTATTATTGAAGAAAAGGATTTGAATGCGGAAACTTTGCAAGGTCAAATCGTGTCTTTGTACGCAAATCCAGTGGTATATGAACAAACGCATGAACATGCTTTGCAGATGGGTAAACCAAATGCGGCATATGATATTATAGATTTATTGAAAAATATATGTAAAAAGGGGAACTAATATGAGCATAAAGGATCGTTTAATGACGTATGCAGAAGTTTTAGAACATGAGCCTATGAAGAAACATACCACTTTTAAGATTGGTGGTTGCGTAGACTATTATATATATCCCAAAAATTGTACTGCACTAATGTGTGTACTTGAAATACTTGCACAGGAAAATATTCCATATTATGTACTTGGACGTGGATCTAATGTTTTATGTTCAGATACGGATTTTCATGGTGCAATCATCAATTTAGATCGTACTTTGAATGATTTCTATTTTGAACCAGATGGAGTGTTAGTAGCGCAAGCGGGATGTTCAATTATAAATATGGCAGTAGAAGCCATGAAAAGATCACTAACTGGATTAGAATGGGCAAGTGGAATTCCAGGCTCAATTGGTGGTGGACTTTATATGAATGCCGGAGCCTATAAGGACAATTTGGCAAATCACTTAATTGATGTATGTGTTTTAAAAGATAATACAATTTGTTGGATGAAAAAAGATGAATTGGATTATGCGTATCGTCATTCTATTTTCCAATCACACAAAGATTGGACTATTTTAGTGGGGCGTTTTCAATTAGAAAAAGGAAACCAAAATGATATTCGTGATTTAATGGATTCTAGACGCGAAAGAAGAATGAGTGCACAGCCTTTGGATAAGCCTTGTGCAGGTAGTGTGTTTAGAAATCCAGAAGAAATTCCAGCTTGGAAATTGATTGAAGAGTTGGGATTAAGAGGCTATAAAATTGGTGGTGCCATGGTAAGTGAAAAACACTGTAATTTTATTGTGAATGATGATTTAAATGCGACAGCTCAAGATGTTCGTGATTTGATTCATGAAATTAAAATTCGAGCAAAAAAAGAGTATAACATTGACATGGTTACGGAAGTTGAGCAGTTATATTGGTAAGAAAAAAAATTAAGCTAACCATTAAACAATCGATTGTTTTAAGTCTTGTTGTGATGATGGTAGCTAGTATCTTTGTGTATTATTTTTCTACAGACTCCCATGTCAAGGTTTTATCATGTAAAAACAACTATTATTTGTCAGATAGTGAAGTCTATGATTTGGCAAATGTGAGTACGAAAACACGTATCTTTTTAATGCCTTCAATTATATTGGAAAAAAGAGTAGAAAAGATGCCTTTTGTTCAGTCTTGTGATGTTTCAAAGAAAAATCGAAAGCTTACTTTTAATGTGCAGGAAAAATTGATTATTGGTTATTATGTGAAAGACAATAAGAATTATGCTCTTTGCCAAGATGGCTCTTCGATTGAAATAGAAGAACAATATTTAAATATGATTGTGCATTTTCCTTTGTTGTCAAATTTTAATGCGAAACAAAGAAAGCAGTTATGTGAACAGTTTCAAAAACATCACAAAGTGTTAACTCGAGAATTAATTGAAAAGTTTGCAGAAATCGTACCATATAAAACAAGTTATGATAAGAATATGTTTAAAATTACAATGCAAGATGGCAATATTGTTTATACCAATTTAAAAAGTATAAAAATGCTATCTAAATATCAAAGTGTTTTGACAAAACTAAAGGGGCAGTCTGTTTGTCTGGTTTTGGATTCTACGCATTCGACAATTGAAAAGGTGAATTGTGATGATTTGAATTCGAAACAAAAGGTTGAAGAAAAACAAGAAGAGAAGACGGAAAAGGTTGAAAAGACTGAAGTGACAGATGAAAATTCTTCTGAGAATACTGAGGTTCAAGAAGAACAACAGCCAACAGAAGATGAATCTGAGAATCAGGCAGAATGGGTCTATGATGATAACACAGGCGTGTATTATCACGAAGCCATTGGAATGTATTATGATCCAAATACTGGCGAATATTATGATGGAAATGGCACATATTACAATTGGGATGAGGAGACACAAACCTTTGTAGAAGCGTATTAGGATTTGTGTTTATATTTTAAGTAGAGTATAATTAATAAAAACGGGAGGTTTTATTATGCCTATTAATAAATCAACAGAATACGGAAATATCGAGATTTCATTAGATGCGATTGCCAATTTAGCTGGTGGAGCAATTACTGAATGTTACGGTATTGTAGGTATGGCTAGTCAGAAAACATTGAAAGATGGCTGGGCAGAATTATTGAAAAAAGAAAACTATGCTCGTGGTGTTGTTGTAACACAAGATGAAACGGGATTAGTTTTGAATCTTTATATTATTGCATTACAAGGAATTAAATTAAGTCAGGTTGTGTATGAAGCACAAAAACGTGTTAAATATGTATTGGAGAAAACTTTGGAAGTAAAATGTAACGCTGTAAACATCTATGTCCAAGGTGTTCGTGCTGTAAAGTAGGGGTTAAGAGATGGAAAGAATTAATGGTATTTTATTTAAACAGATGCTTGAATCCGGAATGAATAACTTATCAAATCATTCAGCGGAAATCGATGCATTGAATGTTTTCCCTGTGCCAGATGGAGATACAGGTACAAATATGCATTTAACCGTATCAAACGGAGTAAAAGAAGCGCTTAAAACGAATTCAGATTCTGTAAAAGATATTGCGAAAACGTTATCTCGTGGATTATTAATGGGTGCACGTGGTAACTCTGGTGTTATCACTTCTCAGATTTTTAGAGGTATCTATCAAGCGGTTGAAGATTTAGATGATATGGATGCATCTCAATTGGCTCATGCGTTGGTTAATGGAAGTCGTGTTGCGTATCGTGCTGTTATGCGTCCAGTAGAAGGTACAATCTTAACGGTTGTTCGTGAAGCTGCAGATTATACATATGCATACACTACAACTGAAGAAATTACAGATTGTATGGATGTTATGAAGAAGATGGTAGAAGAAGCCAATGCTTCTTTACAAAGAACACCTGAATTATTACCAGTGCTTGCAGAAGTAGGTGTAGTTGATAGTGGTGGAAAAGGTCTTTGTGTAATCTTAGAAGGTTTCCTTGCGGCTATGGAAGGTCATCCAGTACAGCTTGAAGGTGCAAAAGCAGCTGGTGAAAGTGCACAAGCTAAAGTAGAGGGTGGAGAAGAAGAATACGGATTCTGTACAGAATTTATTTTGAAGTTATCTGAAAATGGTATTCGTCATTTCTCTGAAACAAGTTTTAAAGATGAATTGGCAACAATTGGTAATTCGATTGTGTGTGTACAAGATGAAGATTTAGTTAAAGTACACGTTCATACATTAGAACCATTTACAGCTATTAAAATGGGACGTCGTCAGGGTCGTTTTATTAAGTTGAAAGTTGAAAACATGCAAGAACAGCATGACAATATTATTGAAAAAGAAGAAGAGGAAAAAATGGCAGAACACAAAAAATATGCCATTATTACCGTAGCTCCTGGAGATGGAATCAAGAAGATGTTCACAGAACTTAGAGCTGACATTGTTGTTGGTGGTGGACAGACAATGAATCCAAGTACTGAAGATTTTGTTTCAGCTGTTGAAAAGTTGAATGCAGATCATATCTTCATTTTACCTAACAACTCAAATATTGTTTTAGCTGCTAGTCAGGCTGCACAGGTATGCTCAGATCAAGACATTCATGTACTTCCAAGTAAAACAATTCCACAAGGATTAAGTGCTTGTGTTATGTTCAATCCAGATGTTGAATTGGAAGATAACTTGGCTGAAATGAATGAAGCTATTGAAAATGTTAAATCAGGTGAAGTCACTTATGCGATCAAAGATACAACATATGATGGTCTTGAAATCAAAAAAGATGAATATATGGGTATTTTTGGAAAAGACATTTGTGTCTCTTGTCCAGATTGCATGGAAGCAACAAAGAAATTGTTGGATAAAATGTTAGATGAAGATAGTGAACTTGTTACTTTGATTTATGGTGATACAGCTACTGAAGAACAGGCTGAAGAAATTGCTGCTTATATCGAAGATAACAGTGATGCTGAAGTTGAAATCCATGAAGGAAATCAACCAGTTTACTCATTTATTATTGGTGTTGAATAGTAAAAAATAATGAATCCATCAGATTGAGTTCTGATGGATTTTTAGTACAATAAATTTTGTAGGGGTTTCTGAATTTGCTCTCCAAGAATTTAAGGGGTGCGGCATATACCTCAAAACAATTTGTAGCTGAGATTAGGCTCGGACATCATGTAGTTGTCCGGGTCTTTTTTTCAACCATTTTAACGCTTCCATCATCCTTGTTAAATTCTAAATCGATGCCTTCTCTAAGACCAGCATGCATCTGTTTCTGAATCGTTCCCAGTTGCGATAACCATTGGCTACTTTCGTAATCCATTTGATGATTGTGTTATGATTTTTCATCAGTGCATTGTAGATTCTTTTCTGTTCTACAGTAATTTCTCCTATGCCTTTTGAAACGAAGCAATAGTCAGTAAAGGCGTTTTAAAAACAATCCGAGTTTTATTTATTTAATCTTGAATGATCAAGAAGAAACAATCTTATGTTTTCATAATCATGTCATCTAAATTGTCTTATTGAGATTTTCACAGAGTATAGTGTATCTTAAAAAGTAATTAATAAAGGGAAAAGAAAAGACCGTTTGATGCGGTCTTAATTGTTTTATGCGTTTTGTTCTTGTTCTTGAAGTTTTGCCTTTTCAACAGGTTGAACCAATTTCTTTCCAGAACCAATGAAGATCATCAATCCTAATGCCATTAATAGAACAGCGAAGAATAATTGTAGTCCATCTGTCATAAATGCAAATCCACCAGTTACGAATAATTTTAAGCAGATGTTATATACTGACATACCTAAGCTTGTCATTGTAACAACTAACATCATGATCATTGGTACATATAACATGTATCCTTTACGTCCTGTAACTTTTAAGAATACAGATAATGAAACTAATACCATAGCAGCTAATAATTGGTTAGCACTACCGAATAATGGCCAGATATTTAAATATCCACCTAAACTTAATAGGTAACCACCAGCTAATGTGATCAATGTAGCAACATATTTATTTGTTAAGAAGCTAACAACGCTATTTGTTTCAGCTTCTTCATTGACTTCAAATAATTCTTGGAATGATAAACGTCCAATTCTAGCAACAGCATCTAATGAAGTTAATGCCAAAGCAGAAACGAACATTGTCATGATGCATAGACCCCATTCTTGAGGGAATCCAAATTGTGAAATCAATCCAGTAACACCAACTGAGAATTTAATAAATGGTGTAGCAGTATCTGCAAATGCCATAGAAGATAGTGTTTCATTTAATACGCCTTTGCTAGCTAAGCTAGTTAAAGATCCAACAACAACAATTACAAGTACAGCAAGTAATGATTCAAGTAACATACTTCCGTATCCAACTTGTAACATATCACTTTCATTACGAATTTGTTTAGAACTTGTTTCACTAGATACAAGTGAATGGAATCCACTAACGGCACCACAAGCAACTGTAACGAATAATGTTGGGAAGATATAGCTTCCTGTTGCAGATTTAAATCCTGTAAATGCAGGTGATGTGATTGTAGGGTTTGATACAAATACACCAACAACTGCAGCAACGATCATTCCGATGAATAAGAATGTAGTCAAATAGTCACGTGGCTGTTTTAATACCCAGATTGGTGTAACACTCGCAAAGAAGATATAAACGAATACTAGATATACCCAAGTTTGTTTAGTGAAGTAAACTGGGAATGCGATTCCTAATGCTAACATCGCAACAATTAATGCAATACCAAGAACAGCTTGTTTCCATCCAGAAAGACCTGTTTTCTTTAAGAAGAAACCAAATGCGATTGCTACGAATACATATAGAATTGTGATTGAGCTAGCAGCTCCACTAGGTAATGATTGTGCACCAGCAGCGTTGTAGCCGTTTAATGATCCTGCAACCATGTCGGCAAATGCAGCAATAACTAATAAAGTAAATAACCAGCAGAACAAGAAGAATAATTTACGTCCTGTTTTACCAATGTATGTTTCAATGATTTGTCCCATTGATTTACCGTGAGATTTAACAGATGCGTATAGAGCACCAAAATCTTGAACGGCACCAAAGAAGATTCCTCCGACCATTACCCATAAAAATGCAGGTAACCATCCAAATACCATCGCAAGTACTGGACCAGTTACTGGACCAGCTCCAGCAATTGATGAGAATTGGTGTCCAAATACTTCCCATTTGTTACTTGGAACATAATCAACTCCATCTTCCTTTTCATAAGCAGGTGTCTTAGCTTTTGGATCAATTCCCCATGTTTTAACTAAATAACGTCCATAAACTAAGTAAGCTGTAAGTAGTAATGCAGCAGCGATAGCTAATAATAATAGACCATTCATAAATAACTTTCCTCCCTTAAAACTTTCTATCCAAATATTCAAATAATAAAAAAAGACTTCGTCTATCTAAGACGAAATCTAAAACTATTCCGCGGTACCACTTAGTTTGCAACGTCGTTGTTGCCACTTAGAACTTCTTAACGCGAAGGACGAACCATTTTACTATCATTTCAAATGATTAGCTCACAAGTGATAGCTCTAAGGACCGTCGTTATCATTTCACCAAAATTGATACTCTCTTAAACCGGGCTTGCTTAAAGTCGTGTCTTGCTCATAGCTTTGAATATTTGTGGTTGTATAATATACCATCTTGAAAAACATGTCAATAAAAAATGTAAGAAAATGTAAATTAATGTTTTCACAATTTACATTAATTACAATTGCCATTTGTTTGTTAACATGTGAACGCTTGTGCTATAATGTAAAAACGTTGTTGGAGGGGAACAGATGATTTATATAACTGGAGACATTCATAGAGAACAAGATATTCATAAAATCAATCCTAGAGAATTTACAGTTGGCAATTCTTTGACAGAAGAAGATTATGTCATTATATGCGGTGATTTTGGTTGTGTTTGGGATGGAAGTACAGGAGATAACTTCTGGTTAAAATGGTTAGATTCACTTCCTTGGAACACTTTATTTATTGATGGGAATCATGAAAATTTTGATGTTCTTAATACGTATCCTGTAGAAGAGTATAAAGGTGGTAAAGTGCATCGTATTCGCTCGAAAGTATTTCATTTGATGCGTGGTGAAGTTTTCAATATTGATGGTTATAAATTCTTTACTATGGGTGGTGGATTTTCCCATGATGTAAGCTATCGTACAGAACATAAAAACTGGTGGAAAGATGAAATTTGCACGATTGAAGAAGCAAAGCATGCTTTTGCTACATTAGAAAAAAACAATTGGGAAGTAGACTATATTTTATCGCATGATACATATGCATCGCATCCATTGGCTCATAAATATGAAACGGATATGAGTTTATATGGAGATGATTATTATGATTTACATGATTGTTTAGAAACAGTTGAAAAGAAAACAGATTATAAAATGTGGTTTAGTGGGCACTATCATGATGATAGGATCCATTATTCAGATTCAAATAAGCCTTGTTTGACTTTATTTGATAAAGTTGTATTGTTAGAAAATATAGATGAAGAAATTAAAAGCCTGACTAAAATTTAATTTAGTCAGGCCATTTTTTTAAAGAATATCTTGAAGATTTTCTTCGATTGTATTTTTTAATGTGTCGAATGAGTGATCAAATCTTTGTTGATCATTTTCATTTAAGTGTAAACGGATAACTTGTTCTACACCATTTGAACCAACAACACTTGGAGTACCAATAAAGTATCCTTCTTTACCATACTCACCATTTTGATAAGCGGAAACTGGTAAGATGGCACGTTCATTGTTTAGAATACAAGAAACGATACGTTTTAATGCTAAACCAATACCATAGTAAGTAGCTCGTTTTAATTCGATGATCTTATAGGCTTTATCACGAACGTCAATATAGATTTCTTGTAGTTCACTTAAAGAAATATCATTTTCATCTAAGTATTCAAGCAAGTTTTTGCATCCAATATATGAATGAATCCAAGGAACGAAACTTGAATCTCCATGTTCACCCATGATATATGCGTGGATATTGCTGTCTGCAAATCCTAATTTTTCACTTAATGCATGACGTAAACGAGCTGTATCCAATACAGTACCTGATCCGATAACATGGTTTTTAGGTAATCCACTTTCTTTCCATGCAACATATGTCATGATATCTACTGGGTTGTTGGCAACAACTAAGATACCATTGAAATTATTTTCTTTCAAAGCTTTACATACACCCTTTGTGATGTTTGCGTTGATTTTAACTAGATCTAAACGAGTTTGACCTGGCTTTTGAGCAGCACCTGCAGTTAAGACAACAATGTTAGTGTCGGCTGCATCTGCATAGGTTCCAGCAGTGATTTTCATTTTAGTATCTGCATATACTAGACCATCACTAAGGTCCATTTGTTCTCCTTTTGCCTTGTCTTCATTTACATCGACTAAAACAAGTTCATCAATTCCTTTTTCTGAAAGCATTGAATAGGCAAAACTCATGCCGACAAATCCTGTACCAATAAGCATGATTTTTCTTTTTTTGATTTTTTCAGACATAAACTTCATTCTCCTTCTTATATCTATGCTTTTATTATAGGTTAGTTTGAACTAAAAAGCCAGTGTAATTCACTGGCTTAATTGGTTTGAGTTTGTGCTTGTAGTGTGATTTCGACTGTAACTTTCTTGGAATCCCTTTCAACAACCATCTTAACAGTATCTCCAATTTTATGTTTTTTTAGAACATTTTTAACGTCACTTGTCGATTGGATTTGTTCACCATCAAAACTAATAATACGATCATTTTGTTTTAGACCCGCTTTATCAGCAGCTCCATTTTTAACAATTTGTACGATGTAGCAGCCATCTTCGTATTTTGAATATTGACCTTGATTATTTGAAGTATAGTCATACAAACTAACATTTAATGCGGGCCTTGAAGTGACACTTCCATTTTGCATAAGCTCTGTAATAATGTCTTGAGCAGGTGTGATTGGAATCGCAAAGCCTAATCCTTCAATTCCGGTTGAACTTTCTTTTGCGTTAACAATTCCAATTAGGTTTCCGTCGGCATTGAATAAGCCTCCACCAGAGTTTCCTGGATTGATGGCAGCATCTGTTTGTAGAAGTGTCATAGTTTCATCATCAATTGTGATTTGTCGGTCTGTTGCAGAAATAATGCCCGTTGTAACTGTACCACCAAGTTCTCCTAATGGATTTCCAATGGCAATGGCAGGATCACCCACTTGTAAAATATCACTATCACCTAGTGTTGCAGGCTGTAGGTTGTTGGCATCCACTTTAATAACGGCTAAATCGGTTTGTGAATCTTTTCCAACAACACTCGCATCATATTCTGTGCCATCTGTAGTCGTTACTTTTAAACTTGTTGCTCCACTTACAACATGATTATTTGTAACAATATATCCATCTTCACTGATGATGACTCCACTACCAGCACCTTGTGAAACGTATTGTCCAAAAATGGAATTTCCACTTGAAACAGATTCAGTTGTGATTTCGACAACACTATCTTTACATTTTTCTACGATATCAGAAACATCGGATACTTGAACAGTTCCAGAATTGGATTTATTCGTTTGTTGCTGAATAGTGACATTGGCATTATTAGATAGATGGCTTCCGGCATAACCAGCACCAAATCCAACGATACCTGATAATAGGATTATACCTACAGTGGTTATAATTTTATTTCGAACAGGGACATATGTTTTGGGTCTAAATTCAGGTGGTGTTTGCATGTTAATTCCTCCTTTTGCATACTATATTCTGTAGTATACACCAAATTAAATGAAATACATGCATCAAATACGCTATTTTGTCTATACAAATTTTGGATTATTTCTATTCAGTGATATAATCCCAAGTTTGACAGTTAAAAAAGTGAAAAGTGCTTGATACGCCTTATATAAGGTATATTCAAGCACTTCCTTTTTTTTAAATGTTGTATGTGTTTTTTCTCAGGAAAATTTTTTTAAAATTTTATTCAGATCGGTTGGTCTGTAGTTCTTTCTATTCAGTTGCAGCTCAAAACATTTTTCTAATGCATCCAGGGTCTGACTTCCGCTGTATGCAGATTTATAAAAGATATCATCAATATTTACTACATTCATATTCTGAAGTGTTTTTATCAGATTGGATGTAGTCACGTGTGTTTGATTGTCATCTAATTTACATTCTATTAAGCGGTATATCAATAAGGCTGTATAACAGATCAAGAAATGAGATCGTATTCTTTCTGGCTTTCTTAGATAAACAGGTCTTGCATCAAAATTAGTTTTCATGATTCTGAAGCAGTCTTCAATCTTATAGCGTTTTTGTACTACAGCTAAAATATCTTTTGCAGAATCATCTAAATTAGTGGCAACCGCATAGAATCCGTCATATTTTTCTTCCTCATGGATTTTATCCATATCCAATACATAGGCTGCACTATCAGATGATGTATTCTTTAAGAAACGTCGAATATCATTTGGCCCTTTTTTTATTTTTTCAGGATCTTTCAATTTCAGAAGTTTTTTTGCACGTTCAATCTGTCTTTCTCGGATTGTTCTTTGATATTCCATCATTTTTCTCGAAAAAGTGATAATGACATATTGTTTAAGTGTTCCTTTAGCTTTTACTTTCTTGGTCTTTCCGTTTTTATAAACCTTATTTTCGTATAAGCCTGTATCCACAGCTGTATCTGCCGGTATGATCTTATAGGCATAATCGTTGTAAAGATTCAGGTTCGCTTTGTCCTTTTTATCGAATGTCTTTATTTTTTTCAAAGTTATTTCTTCATCGTTTGACAGAATACGATAATCGGAATCATTGAATACAATTTCCTTCATATTCTGACTCAACTTTTTCACGGACTGAGTGACGATATATGCTCTTCCACCCATATCATTGAATTTACGTATATTGTAGGATCCGAGGCCAGCATCTGCACAGTAGATGAATTTTTTGTTCCCTGTCATCTTAATGACTTCCTTTTCCAATGGGATAGCCGTAAGCTGTTCGTTTGTATTGCCTGGATGAATACACATGGAAATAGGGATGCCGCGACTATCCATAATAAGACCCATTTCTACAATTGGATTGGGTCTGTTTTCTTTACTGATTCCAAACTGTCTTAAACCAACAATGATTTCGCCTGTCACTTCATCGACGACTTCTTCATCAGCTCTTTCAGACTCAAAAAAGTAGTTTGTACAGTCATAGTACATAACGGAAGTATCGCGATGAACTACATTTTCAGAATTGTCAAAAAGATGCTTCAAATATTTATTACTGTTTCTGTCAAGAATATCCAGAAAACGTATCATATGTTGATATTCGATCTCAGGCTTTTCGTAATAAGAATCAAGACGGTCATAAGTACCATATTTACTGGCTGGATCAAGAATTCTTGCGTAAGTAAGAAACTCACAAATTTTATTACAGTCATAGGTTACCTTAAGATCGGAAGTCACAGATTTGAAAAAATCAGAAATATTAAGTTTTGCGTAGATATCTTTCAAATAGAGATATCCAATATTCAAAGTATTTGAGTTGGTAGAAAGAGCATCCGAAGAAGGAATGCGTTCATTAAAATCTAAAGAAATTGTAAATTCAGATCTCCCTGAACGATATTCCTCGTTCATTTTTTTAATTTCATCTTTGGCGTACTGTAAAGGATCGTCAGTGATTTTTAGAAGTTCTGAGTGTTTGCCTAATCTTTTGATATTTTTAGTGGTTGTCTTTTTACCGTTTCTGAACCCCTGTTGAATATAGTAAGTAGGGTCCTTGAGCCGTTTATCATAATAAAGTTTCATAGAAAATCCATCCTTTTAACTTATTATAACATAAATATACAACACATACAACATTGAAAAATAAAAATTTGACATAAAAAAAGCCGTACCTAAACGACATTTGACTATTTTGGCTATTGGCAAGTGTTAAACTCCCG